>JAQWSA010000062.1 GCA_029243445.1 Alphaproteobacteria bacterium | reverse complement strand
AAATTCGCTCCAATTAGCAGAGAGAGCGCTTTATTATATAATAACCTCTTTCTAACCTTAGCCTGTGCTGTAGTGCTACTCGGTACTCTATATCCTCTACTTCTAGAATTTGCTTCAAATGGCAAAAGTATAGTATCGGTTGGACCTCCCTATTTTAATATTACCTTCCTACCTATTATGATCCCCCTGGTCGCTGCAATCGCAATCGGACCAATGCTATCCTGGAAACGTGGGGTCACGGGTGCATTAAATATAAAACTACTATTTGCGGCAAGCTCATGCCTAATAACTATATTTATAGTTTTAATATTAGTACCAAAGGGCCCTATGCTTGCAGCATGCTCAATGGGTCTTGCGGCTTGGATAACAACTGGATGTCTAATTGAATGGGCTTCACGCATAAGGCTTTTTCATTCTAAATCCATCAAAGGCTTACGCCGCCGGATGGGGTCATCTAAATCAGCAAATGGCATGACCCTAGCTCACCTAGGTATAGCAATTCTAATCGTTGGTATTACTGGTGCGTCAGCTTGGCAGACAGAAATAACCACTTCAATGGCAATAGGTGAAACTATAAAGGTTAAGGACTATTCTCTAACCCTTAAAAATGTAGAAATTGGAAAAGGACCCAACTATCATTTGGAAAGAGGCACTTTCTCCCTCACCAAATCAAATAACTTAGCCATTTTGATGTACCCAGAACGAAGATATTTCCCAGTTGCAGGTCAGGCAACTACAGAAGCGGCAATAAAGACAACTCTGTTAGCAGATTTTTATATGGTAATTGGAGAATCCCGAGACACGATAGATAATAATAAATGGACCGTCCGTTTTTATATAAATCCGATGATGTTTTGGTTATGGTTGGGTGTTGCTGTAATGGTTTTTGGAGGGCTTTTATCTTTATCTGACCGACGGAGCCGTATTAGCGTTCCTAGTGGGAAAGAAGCCTAGCACATGCTGAAAATCGGGTTCATAACAAAATTATTTTCAAATATATAATGAAACGCTTTATACTAATAACCCCAATTATAGTTTTTTCTATAATAATCGCCGTGCTTACCGTGATGACACTACAAACTAAAGAAGGACGAAATCCTTCACTAGTGCCGTCAGCGCTTCTAGGCAAACAAGCACCTAAAATTGAGCTACCTGTAGTTACTAGTAATATTCCTGGAGGCTTCAAAGGATCTGACCTAGTAGGCAGGGTAAGTATGGTTAATATTTTTTCCTCATGGTGCGTTCCTTGCTTGACTGAGCATCCACAAATTAGTTGGTTAGCTGCAAATGCCTTACCAATCTACGCCATTAATTACCGAGATAATGCCTCTGATGCATCTAGTTGGTTAAAAAAACATGGCAACCCATACGTTGCCGTTGGGTTTGATCCCAAAGGAAGAGCGAGTTTAGAATGGGGAGTTAGTGGCGTCCCGGAAACTTTTATTATTAATGCTAGAGGAATTATTACCTATAAACATGTAGGTCCAATTACCGAAAAAATACTTACAGAAACAATTCTTCCCAAAATACAAGAGGCGAAAAGATGAAAGTAATTTTCGCTATTTTTATCTTAATGTTTATATCTACAAACTTTCTTTTATTGGAAGAAAAACTAGTTTCTGCCTCTACATCTAACAAAATATTTACCAATCAAGAAATAGCAAAAAAAGAACGCCAAATTTCTAAGTTATTAAGATGCGTAGTTTGCCAAAATCAATCAATATACGAATCGAATGCTGATATTGCTAATGATATGAGATTATTAGTACGAGAAAGACTATTAGTTGGGGATAATAAAGATCAGGTATTAAGCTATATAGTAGCCCGATATGGCGATTATATATTGTTGAAACCTCCCTTTCAGGGAAATACAATACTTCTTTGGATGGCTCCTCCGTTGATGATATTAATTGCAGTAATAGTAGTTATTTTAATGATAAAAACTTATCAGCGCAAAAATATAGGTCAGGAAACAGGCGAACTTCTTACTCCAGAAGATAAAGATTTTTTAGATAATTAAGATACAAAATTTAAATCAGAATTATTACGCGAAACTTCTAATAAGATAAGTTAATAAAATATATTTTTGTCTCTCGATAGTTGAAAAACATCTAACTAGTAAAGCCTATGGTTCCAAAGCCTGGCGTGATATCGATTTACTAAGACTTTCCTTAGGATAAATCAATAAAGCAGTAAAAGCATTATCTGAAAGCTATTATCGAGCAGATATAGCCTCGGTCCAAACCTAAACTCTAGACTAAATTATAAAAGGAAAACAAATGAGAAATAAATTGAACGAAGAAATGAGAAAAGATGCTTTAACTAAATTGCCAGGCTGGTCACTTGTTCCAAATAAAGAAGCCATTACAAAAACATATGTTTTTAAAGATTTTAACGAAGCCTTTGGTTTTATGTGCCATTCTGCTCTTAAAGCAGAAACAATAAATCATCACCCTGAATGGGTAAATGTATGGAATAGGGTTGAAATAACCCTATCCACGCATGACGTTGGCGGTCTAACCAACCTCGACCTAGAACTTGCTAGTTTTATGGAAACAACAGCCCAGCTCTATACTTGATAATAAAAATACTAACTAACGAGCAGCCATTCTTAAGGCACCGTCGAGCCTAATAACCTCTCCATTAATTAAAACATTATCGCATAGGTGTAACACCAGTTTTGCATAATCCTGTGGAGTACCAAGACGTTTTGGAAACTCCGGTTGTTGGGATAAGCTTTCGTAAGCATCTCTCGGAAGACCCTCCATCATAGGCGTATCAATTAGCCCGGGTGAGATGGTGTTTACTCGAATTCCACTTCTTGCCAGTTCACGTGCAGCTACTAGATTTAAAGCAACAATACCTCCCTTAGAAGAAGAATAAGCGGCTTGACCTATCTGACCTTCATAAGCAGCAACGGATGCAGTATTAATAATTAAACCTCGTTCACCATCTTCCATAGGGGCCGCATCTTGCATATCAGCGGCAACCAAACGCAACATATTAAACGTACCTATCAAGTTAACCTTTATCACTGCTTCATAAGCTTCAAGAGGTAGGGGCCCATTACGATTTACAATACGTCCTGGTGTAGCAACGCCTGCACAATTAATAAGTAATTGAGCTATACCATTTTTTTCTCGGGCAACTTTTACTGCAGAATCTGCGCTTGCCGAACTAGTTACATCGCACTCAATAGCAATTCCGCCACATTGATCAGCAACACCTAACGCACCATCCATATTTACATCCATTACAGCAACTTTCATGCCTTTCGCTGCAAGTGTTCGAGCACATTCAGCACCTATTCCTGAGCCTCCACCAGTTATAATGCAAGCTCTACCATTTAGTTCCATAAAACATGCCTCCACATTTCTATATTAATAAAATTAATCATATGTAATATTTGCAAAACATCTCTTAATGATTTTTATTGTAATTATCGTCTAAAAAATTTAGGTATTAACAATATTAACTCCACCTAATGGGCCTACTTCTTTTTCAATTAACGGCATTACCTCTTCGCCAAAGCGGCGAATAGATTTCATTATCACTTCGTGATCCGTATTACCCATAGCCATATAGAGTGCAATGTGACTTGAACCAACTCTAATAATCTCATCTGCCAAACACGACGCTACAGTCTCGGGATCACCAATCGGATTCCATGACAAAATATCTTCGGGTGTCATTTCATGCGGGAAGCTTTCTTCCGGCAACCAGGCCCCAGGAATATCTAGTTGTCCCCTGCGTAAATATTTTGATAACCTAATTTGATAACGAGCATTTTCAGCGAAAGATAATGCTTCATTTTTACTATCTGTGACCATGCAATATCTTAGAGTAGCAAATTCTAAATCACCTTTAAGTCGTCCCTCAGACTGCCAGGTTTCATCAGCTTCTAAACGAATTCTTAGTAAAGTTTCATTACTTTCACCAAAGCCCGATACAAAAAGAGGATAGGGGCCGCTGGCAGCACGACGTTGCGAATCCTTACTATTACCTGCGATCCAGATGGGGGGGCGGGGTGTCTGTAACGTCTCAATAGAAAAGGGGGTTTCTGGCATAGTAATAAATTTACCATCAAACTTAAAGCTTACTTGGCCAAGTCCCCGACTAATAAATTCAACCCATTCATCGGTCGAGGCACGCGATTCTTCAAGACTATTTCCAAACCTAATTAACTCATGGGTTTGATACCCACTACCAAGTCCAATAATTAAACGACCTTCGGCAAGGTTATCAGCAAACGCAAGCTCACCAAGTAGTCGAGGGGGCTGGTAAAGAGCCGGCAAAATCACTGAAGTGCCCAACTTAATCCTTAATGTTTGAGGAGCTACATACCCAACCATCATTAGAGGGGAAGGAGGTAAAGAGTAGTTAGAGAAATGATGCTCTGTGAACCAAGAAACACCGAAACCGGCAGTCTCAGCTGCCTGCACCTGCTCCACGGTTTGGGAAATTAATTGAGATACACTTTGCGATTTATCGCGCCGATTCATAAGATTAAAAATTCCAAAGTGCATTAGTATTCCTCTATAGAATTATTTATTTATAACTTAAAAATTAGGCGGCTTTCATTGCTTAAGTATTATTTTTTGGTCTATCAATCAAGGCTGCACGACGAACAATATAAATAGTACTTAGTGCTATAATCAATGCACCAAATACTGAAACTAAATCAGGAATTTCTCCGAAAGTAAAATACGCAATTACAGCAATAAATGGTAACCTCAAATAATCTAATGGAGCTATATTTGAAGCTTCAGACATGGAGAAAGCAAGACTAGTACAAACAATTCCTGTTGTCCCCAAAACACCCATTGCCGCAGAATATGCTAGTATTGTCCAGGTGGGACTAACCCAAAATGGTAACGCAATAACAGCCAGCATTAATGCAGACCAAAGCGTCTGGTATATAGTAATAGTTGCAGTAGATTCCGTCGCGCTAAGGCGTTTAACACCAATAAACCACCATGCAAGAAGAAATGCACCAAAAACCGGAAAAAGCGCCACTACAGGTAAATCTGAGAATCCTGGCCTTAATATAATTAGAACCCCACAAAACCCAATAGCGGTTGCCACCCATCGGGCTAACTCAATACGTTCTTTTAATAAGAAGGCAGCTATAATAGTAGTAAATAAAGGAGCAGTAAAATTAAGTGCTGTCGCCTCCGCCATAGGCATCTTTGATAAAGCTATGAAGAATGTGGCCGTCATTACAACCGTCAATGTTGCCGTAATAAAATGCAAACCATGTCGTCTAGTCCTTAAAACTGCAGAACGTTTATGAAGCAAAAATAGTAACATAATCGGTACAGCCCATATAAATCGCAGAGCAGATACCTCCAATATAGGTAATTCTGCTGCAACAATGCGAACTAGGCTGTGGTTTAAAGCTAAAGCCGCACCGCCAAGAATCATGCATAAAGCAGCTAGTATAGGCCTTGGTATGTCAAAAAATGTTTTAATATTAAAATTCATCTACGGTCCTATGCACTCTTATTTCTTACCGATAAAGCTTCTCGTCGTGCTATATATACGGCTGAACCAGTTATAACTATGGCTCCTAATGCGGTCCATATATCTGGTACCTCCGAAAACCATATAAAGCCAATACCTGCTGCAAATAAAAGTCTTACAAAATCAAGAGGAGCTATAGCCGACATTTCAGCAATAGACATGGCGCGCGTAAGAAGCAAATGCGCTAAAGTAGCTAAAAACCCGCATAAAACAAGGGCAATAAGCATTTCCCAGGATGGAGTTTCCCATACAAATAAAGCGGGTAATAAAGTTACTACCGAGGTAAAGACGCTAAATGTGAATACGACAGTACGTGCATTGTCCTCTTGTGAAATGATACGAATAATTAACATATTACAGGCAATCGTTGCTGCACTGCCTATAGATAATAATGCACCAACTGAAATCACTTCTAAGCCCGGTCTTAGCATTATTAAAACGCCCGCAAAACCCAAAACACAGGCAAACCATCTTCGTGCACGAACAACTTCGTGTAACACAAACGGTGCCAACATTGTAGCAAATAAAGGAGCAGTAAAATTCAGCGCAACCGCCTCACCAACGGGTAAAACGGCTAGAGCACTGGACCACATCAATGTGCCTATTCCAGATATAATACCGCGAAGTATATGCAAACGTGGGCGTTTAATACTAATACTTGCTAACCCGCCTCGCATTACTAAAGGCCACATAAATATTAAACCACTAAACGATCTCAGAAAAGCAGCTTCAAACGGATGCACTTCACGGGTTGCATAACGAAGTAAACCAGCGGTTATGGCAAAGCAAAAAGCCGATAACACCATATAGAAAGCACCTAAAACAGGAGCAGATATGGGTGATTGTTTTGAAAACAGTGAAGTGTTCATATCAAATACATTAGACTACAGGTACCTGCGGGTATACGTATAGAATTTATAGGTTGTACAGTTTTATTATAAACCATTAAATAAATAGAGGTTTTTGGCCTATCTACTAAAACTATGGTAAGGCATAATAGTTAAATAAAGTCTTGGGTATTAAGGATCTATATGCGTTGACATAATTGTTTTGGCAGTGTTTATCATCTTAAATACTACCCTGAACTAAAAGAGTATGGGGATTACATCCTGCCCTCGAAAATAATCTATAACTATAATCAGGACAATTAAATGAGTAATTATAAGAAAGTTTTTCCTGACGCCAAAGCAGCGCTTGACGGTTTGCTTTTCGATAATATGACAATTTTAGCAGGCGGCTTCGGGCTCTGTGGTATTCCAGAACATATGATCTTAGCTATAAGAGACACTGGTGTGCAAAACCTTACTGTAGCGTCTAATAATTGTGGAATTGATGATTTTGGTCTTGGCCTTTTGTTACAAACAAAGCAAATAAAAAAAATGATTTCATCTTATGTAGGGGAAAACAAATTATTTGAAGAGCAGTTTCTTAGTGGCGAATTAGAACTAGAATTTAATCCCCAAGGAACCCTAGCCGTACGATGTAGAGCTGGGGGAGCAGGTATTCCTGCATTTTTTACTAAAACGGGTGTGGGCACAGTTATTGCTGAGGGAAAAGAAACCCGTGATTTCGATGGTGAAACTTACCTTATGGAGCATTCACTTAAAGGTGACTTAGCAGTGGTTACAGCTTGGAAGGGCGATAAATTGGGTAATTTAATGTTTCGTAAGACGGCTAGAAATTTCAACGCTCCTATGGCAACTGCTGGAAAAACATGCGTTGTAGAAGTTGAAAATTTAGTCGAAGTGGGAGATATCGAACCGGATCAAATTCATTTACCAGGAATTTATGTTGATCGCATTTTCGAAGGACAAAACTTCGAAAAAAGAATTGAACGACGTACCATACGTGAATCATAAATAACGCTAAGATTTTAAATTTAAATAGGAGATAAGTAATGGCTTGGACTCGCGACCAAATGTGCGAACGCGCCGCGTTGGAGCTTGAAGATGGATTCTACGTTAATCTGGGAATAGGTATGCCTACATTAGTTGCAAACTATATACCCGATTCTATGAGTGTAACCTTTCAATCAGAAAACGGGATGCTTGGAATGGGTGAGTTTCCTCTTGATAATGAAGTCGACGCCGACCTTATTAACGCTGGAAAACAGACAATCACAGAACTGCCAGAGTCAGTATATTTTGACAGCGCTACTTCATTCGCAATGATAAGAGGGGGACATATAGACTTATCAATACTTGGAGCGCTCCAAGTAGCTGAGAATGGAGACCTTGCCAATTGGATGATCCCAGGGAAGATGGTAAAAGGCATGGGCGGTGCCATGGATTTAGTAGCAGGAGTTAGGCGGGTTATTGTTCTAATGGATCATAATGCAAAGGATGGATCTCCAAAACTACTCAAGCAATGTAATTTGCCTCTAACAGGAGCTGGAGTGGTCAACACGGTGATTACTGACCTCGGCCTTTTCGAGATTAAGCAGGGTCGGTTGTACCTTTCAGAAATAGCACCAGATACTACTCTAGAAGAAGTTCGAGACAGAACTGAAGCGGAATTCGTTCAATAGTGTTACTTAAGTTTTTATGTTCAGCGGGATTTAAAATAACCTGCCAACCGATCGTCTTATGAAAGCCAGAAGTATACTATGGATAGTCCACGCAACGAATCTGCAATAGGTATAGTAGCAGGACTTATAACTCTATGTATTTTTTCTGGCACCTTAGTTGTATCTAGAATTGGTGCAACAAACACCTTGACAATATATGATGTAGCAGCCCTAAGATTCGGGGTAGCTGCGATATGCGTACTTCCATTTCTAGGAAAGGTAAAATGGGAAAATCTTACGTGGCGACGTAGCCTAACCCTTGCATTCGTTGGAGGTGCCGTATTTGCACTTTTTCTTCTAGGTGGTTTCATTTTCGCACCCGTCGCCCACGGAGGAATTATAGTGAACGGCGCAATGCCGATCTTCGCTGCTATTATGACATGGTTGATTTTTCGAGAGGGGTTAGGCTTGTGGAGAATTGCCGGGGTTATAATAATTCTAATTGGTGTTGCCGCCACAGGATGGGATGCTATGGAATTTGGTACCCCAGGCCAGTGGCGAGGGCATTTACTGTTTTTAGGTGCCGCAGCCTGCAACTCTGCTTTTCTAACAGCCGTTAGAGGCTGGCGGATAGGGGCACTAGAATCATTAGTTGCAGTTATGGGACTAAATTCTTTAATATATTTGCCAATCTGGTTATTGTTTCTTCCCTCCTCAATACATGAGGCGCCCTGGCAAGAAATTGCTCTCCAGGGTATTTATCAGGGAATAATTGCAGCTTTTATAGCAGGATTTATGATTGCTTATGCTGCCCGCACAATAGGGTCAACGCGTCAGGCAGCTATAATGTCAGGGGCTCCAGCTATGGCTCTTTTAATGGCCATACCATTATTAAACGAAATACCCTCGGGACTGAGTATCGGGGGAGTGATTATAGTAACAATTGGCATTTTGATGACACTCGGATTCAACTTGTTCAAACCAATTCTTCCATCATATAAAAAAAATAATAAAAACAAAAATATAGTTAGATAATGACCACAAGAAGTCCAAGCTACGTGATTGGGATTTTTTGTGGACTTGCCGTTCCTTTTTTATGGGGGGCGTGGATTGTTACATCCCGGTTCGGTGTTACCCAAT
Source organism: Alphaproteobacteria bacterium (assembly GCA_029243445.1). The sequence continues at coordinate 262 of JAQWSA010000062.1, read as the reverse complement.
CAATGACAGCTTATGATATAACTGCACTTAGAGTAGGAATTGGTAGTCTAATAGTATTACCAGTTATGTTCAAATATGGTTTTAGCGGATTATCTTTGTATAGAGGCTTTATAATCTCTATAGGTGCCGGGGCACCATTTGCTTTAGCATCTTTCACAGGCATGGCCATAGCTCCTGTCGCTCATGCTGGGGTATTTACTAACGGGTCATTACCAATATACACCGCGCTATTTGGTTTTTTTTTGCTAAATGACAAACCAGG
>JAQWSA010000061.1 GCA_029243445.1 Alphaproteobacteria bacterium | reverse complement strand
CTACAAACAAATACGTCTTCCAATATTTGCTGTATTGGCATATGCAATTTCTGTAGTAGACGTTGCAATCGTGATTGCTCCAACGACCCCGCCTCCGCTCGCAGTGCAACTATTAAGATGGTTCAACGACCCAGAAATATTAATGCGATTTATAGCTTCTGCAGGGGCCATATTACAATTTATCTTAGTCATTTTAGCTCTCGGAGTATGGTGGATATGCGAAAAAATAATAACTAACTTAGGAAAAAAATGGGTTTTTATTGGCTGGCGTTTCACATGTGATAAATGGTTACGCTTAATAGCAGCACTTTGTCTTCTTTTAGTTTTCGTAGTTGCTTCTTTTAGCCTCGTTAGTATGGCCATATGGTCAGTGTCCGGAGATTGGCGGTTTCCAAATGCATTTCCGCAAACATTAAACATGCAAACATGGTTTGGTAATGCCAACGAACTTTTTTTAGCTGCTTGGAATACGCTAGGTATTGGCTTTGTTACCTGCATAGTTGCACTAATATTAACTATAGGTTGTTTAGAAAACGAAATACGTCTTGGCAAGAATGCACAAAATAAAAGCCTGCTTTTACTATATACACCCATGCTAATTCCTCAGGTAGCATTTCTTTTTGGCACTCAAATAATGTTAATCCTACTGAAGATAGATGGAAGTTGGTTAGCAATAATATGGACACATCTCATTTTTGTTTTACCGTACGTATTTATATCACTAGCTGATCCATACCGTTCATGGGACAAAAGATATGCCGATACTGCATCTTGCCTTGGAGCAAAGCCATTGCGACTAATTATTTGTGTTAAATTACCTATGTTATTACGACCAATTTTTATATCAGCTGCAGTTGGCTTTGCTGTAAGCGTAGGGCTTTACTTGCCAACAGTATTTGCGGGAGCAGGAAGATTTGATACCTTAACAACAGAAGCAGTAAGTCTTGCAGCAAGCGGTAACCGAAGAACTATTGGTACATACGCCTTGCTACAAATGCTACTGCCATTGTTTGCATTTGCGTTAGCAACTGCTATTCCTTCATGGCTACACCGGAACAGAAGAGGCCTAATGATAACAAAATAGTTTTGTTCTACTTGACTCATTGACCTTGAAAAAGCCAATTGAAAACAAAAAAACAGATAATCCAGGAAAACAAGATGATGATACTTTACAGCTATTGGCGTTCACTCGCTGCATACAGAGTGCGCATTGCCCTCACTATAAAAGGCATTCCCTTCGAGGTTAGGTCTATGGATCTCATTAAAGGAGATCAGTTCAATGCAGACTATAGAAAAATTAACCCACAAATGGTAGTACCTACATTAGTTGATGGTGAAAACATTCTTACTCAATCAATGGCAATTCTAGAATACATTGAAGAACTTCATCCTAATCCTTGCCTTTTACCAGATAAGCCTATTGATCGTTCTCGAGTAAGAGCAATATCTCTAATTTCTGTTGCAGATACTCATCCCTTAGTCATACCGCGTATCCGTAAATATATAACCCAAAACTTGGGACATGAAGAATCTACGCTCGAAACTTGGATTTCTAATTGGATGACCAAAGGACTTGAAGCAATAGAAGAAAGCCTGGATGGAAGCAAACAAACTGGCACCTATTGTCATGGGGACAGCATAACTTTTGCTGACCTTTGCGTTGTACCACAATTTGGTGCCGCTCGTTTATTTGGTATTAACACAGAGTCCTATCCAAGAATAACTAGTATATTTGATAATTGTATGAAGATTCCAGCCTTCTATGATTCTCGGCCTCAGGTCCAACCAGATTTTCCCAAAGACGCATAAACTATAAAAAACCTATAAATAATCCTTATTATTTTTTTTAAGGTGCGTAATAATAAATTAAGGTAAAAAATATTGTTATACTTTAAATATTGTAACGCTCCTCTCCGGAGAAAAAACTATGCCAGACAGTGAAAAAATTAAAAGACAAGGACCATTGGTAGGTTTAAAAATCGTCGAATTAGGTGGAATCGGTCCCGCTCCATTTGCTTCAATGCTGATGGCAGATTTAGGTGCAGAGATAATTCGAGTTGACCGACGTGTCGACCCGGGCTTAGGCGTGCCTCGTGGTGCCGAATATGATCTAATGAACCGCAGCCGCCGATCTATAGCAATAGATTTGAAAAACCCTAGTGGAGCAGAAACTGTTCTCAAACTAATAGAAAAGGCTGACGTGCTAATTGACCCTTTTCGGCCTGGCGTTACAGAAAAGCTTGGTATTGGACCTGAGCAAGCCATGCAAAGAAATAGCCGTTTAATATATGCACGAATGACAGGTTTTGGTAACGAAGGGCCCCTAGCGCTTTCGGCAGGCCATGATATAAATTATATAGCTTTAACAGGCGCCTTACACGCCATTGGCACCAGAGAAAAACCCATACCACCACTAAATATGATAGGAGACTTTGGTGGTGGTGGTATGTATCTAGCGTTTGGTGTAATGGCTGCTGTGTACGAAGCACAAAACAGCGGGGAAGGACAAGTCGTTGATATAGGAATGGTTGATGGAGCCATATCGCTTATGACACCTATATATGGCTTGCACGCTTCAGGGTATTGGAACGATGCTCGGGAAAAGAATATTCTTGACGGTGCGGCACCCTTTTATGGGACTTTTGAAACTTCAGACGGTAAATTTATTTCTATAGGTTCTATTGAAAAGAAGTTTTATGCTCTACTACTAGAAAAGCTATGCTTAGATCCAGATTCTCTCCCGCCCCAGATGAATCGGGAAAAATGGCCTGAGCTCAAACAAGCTATAGCGAAAAAAATTAAAACAAAGACCCGAGAAGCTTGGGTTGCTATTATGGAAGGTACTGACGTTTGTTTTGCTCCAGTACTTTCGTTAACCGAAGCACCAAATCACCCTCATAACCAGGCTCGCACAAATTTTGTAGAAGTTGCAGGAATAGTGCAACCAGCGCCTGCACCGCGTTTTAATCGCACCCCAGGAAAAGTACATTCACCCCCTCCTCAACCTGGGGAACATACAGAATTAGTTCTTGCTGACTGGGGGTTCACTAATGAAGAAATTAATAGCCTTATCGAATCCGAAGCTATTGGTCGAGAAGAAAATGGTAAACTTTAAAGATCATAATAAAGAATTAAAATTTGAATATGGCATTACTCAGCGTCTATCACCATTAGTTCGTCGAGTTATAGCACCAAACCCTAGTGCATTCACACTACATGGCACCGGCACTTATATAGTTGGGAACGACGCAGTAGCTATTATTGATCCAGGACCTGCAATTCCTGAGCATATACAAGCTATCCTCAAAGCCGTAAAAGGCGAGAAAATAACACATGTATTGGTTACCCATACCCATCTAGATCACTCTCCAGCCACATTACAAATAAAATCTGCTTCAGGAGCTTTATCCTATGCTTACGGGCCACATGCTCGTAGTAGTAAAAAAAATGAGATGGAGGAGGGAGCAGATTTTGATTTTGTACCTGATAAAAAACTCATAGATGGAGAAATTATTAAAGGAGGCAATTGGACTATAGAGAGTATTCATACCCCCGGCCATACATCAAACCACATGTGCTTTGCATTAAAAGAAGAAAATGCACTATTTCCAGGCGATCATGTCATGGGATGGTCCACCACAATAGTATCTCCCCCAGATGGAGACATGTCTAATTATATGACTTCTTTAGATAAGCTTAATAATAGACCAGAAAGTATCTACTACCCTACGCATGGATCTCCTATAACTAATCCCAGACCATATGTAGAATCTTTACTTGCTCACCGTTATGAACGAGAAGATGAGATTATGGTTTGTCTGAAAGATGGTATAGATAACATCCCAGATATTGTATTAAAAATTTACGCTAAAATTGATTCCAACCTACATAAAGCCGCTGCACGATCTGTGTTGTCTCACTTAATTCACATGGTGCAAACTGGCCGCGTAAAATGTGAAGGTAAACCAACATCTAATAATAAATACAGAGCCGTTAATTAAAGACTATTCCATAGTTATTTTATATTGCCCACGAATGTATCTCGACACTGGTATTAAACGGTTTGAATTATGCAAACTCGTCCCTGTAAAAATACGCCTGAACTCTGCTAAGGCAATTCGTGTAATACTTGCCATTTCAAGCTTACTAATTTCATTTAAAGTAAACCAAGACAGGTTTTTTAATTCGCCATCTCCTCCCAAAACACCGCGAGCTTCAGAGGCTTGAACAGAAAAAAACCGAGCATCAAATCGACGAATTCTATTGGGCGGGGTTATAGCCCTAAAGAAGTAGTCCATTGACCCAAGTAGAGGACCAATTTTATTATGCCATTGATCATTCTCACTTGCACCCGATGCAACTAGTAAACCTGTCTCTTCAAAAGTTTCTCGCACAGCAGCCACCGCAATTGCCCTGGCTCTGGCTGGAGTTGCGGCTCTCTCAAGCATTTTAGCTACACCTTTACGTAATTCAGAAGAAGGAATAGCTCTGCTATCTGAAGGGTTAACCCGTCCTCCAGGAAAAACATATGCATTCGGCATAAATGCATGGCCCTGATGGCGTTGTCCCAAAAGGATCCTCAAATTGTTACCGTATCCACGATACAATACAAGTGTGGCAGCATCTTTTGGACGCAACATTTTTTTATCCATAAAACCCTTTTATAACTATTTAATAGGAGAAAAGCGCGTGGGCACCAAATATCGACTTTCTTGTTTCTGAATACGATGACCATTAGCAGCTTGGTAAGTTTTCCATTCTGGATCACTAGTCGCTTTAATTTGAAACTCTTCTCTTTGTGCTTGGCTATCCCAATACCATAAGTGCACAACATCATTAATAGTTCCAGTTACGGATGAAAAATATCCAAGAAGCTTCCAGCCTGCCCTATTTATAATTGGCATAGCCATTTTCTTTGTAATTTCAACATATGACGGTACCTGAGCATAATTTAGAGTATAAGTGCGCTCATCAACGAAACCTAACTTACTATTATTTCCCATAAACGAAAAAGGTTCTACAATATCTGTTGCGGCCAACAATCGATTAAACTGTCCCACAAATACTCCTTCGCTATTTGTCTTCCGGTAATCCATCCAATCCGCGTCATTATATAATGCGCGCCTGCATTCCTGTCGATGTGCGGCATTATCCCATTTCCAATAATGTACTACTTGATTTAAAGGGCCTGTCTCAACAGTAAAATAACCAGCAAGATCAAACCCATGCTTATATTGTAATGGCAGACCATTACTTTCATAAGTATCTAAGAAATAGGCCATCTTTCCCGCAGCCACGGTATAGGTTCGTGCATCGATTATCATTTAAATTTCCTTTATATAATACTGCAAGCTCGTTTAATGTTGTTTTTTGTTTTTACATTGTATCTTAAGGTTTAAAAACCCCTGTGGGATATCATAGGAGAGGGTTGGTGACAAAAGTTCTCGATATAATCAAGACAGGAGCAATTTTAGGTGAAAGTCCTGTTTGGTCCGAACAAGAGCAGGTTTTATACTGGATAGACATTAAGTCTCCAGCAATACATTGTTTTAATCCCATAACTCGTGAAAATAAATCCTGGAAAATGAAACAAGAAATAGGAAGTATCGCTTTGCGCCAAGGAGGTGGGCTGATTGCAGGGTTTCGCAGCGGAATAGCTTTAATTAACTCTGACATGAAAACAATAAAATCAATAGCTTCACCGGAATACAATAATCCAAAGTCTAGATTCAATGATGGTAAATGTGATCGACAAGGTCGGTTTTGGGCAGGCACGATGTATGATCCACCTGGGCCACCAAATAAATATTTTGATAGAGAACCAATAGGAAAACTTTATCGCGTTAATAGCAAATATGAATGTAAAACCATATTAGATGACATATTAGTGCCAAACGGACTGGCCTGGTCACCTGATGGCAGCGTGATGTATTTTTCCGATTCTCCTAAACGCATAATATGGGCCTATGACTATAATATTGAGTCAGGAGAACCGGGAAAACGTAGCATATTTGCTAAAATACCTAAGGAATTTAATAGGGGTACCTGCGATGGTGCCACAGTTGATTGTGAAGGGTATTATTGGTCTTCTGAGTTTCGCGGCGGGCGTCTAGTGCGCTATTCCCCAAACGGTGACATAAATCGTACAATTAAATTACCCGTTACCAGACCCACTTCTTGTGCCTTTGGTGGTAAAGATTTATCAATATTATATGTTACATCAGCAAAAATTATGATGAATGAAGAAGAATTAGAGCTAGACTTTAATGCGGGAAACCTTCTAGCTCTGGATGTTGGTGTTTGTGGAATAAGGGAAACTCATTTTCCTACTTAATAACAAACACAACCTACATAAAAAACGTTGTTTATAAAGTAATTTGAAATACCAATCCGTAAAATCTAAGCTATATTGCATTTATAACTTCAGGCCTTGCAATTCATATATTTAAGACTAACTATGATCATTAGCAGGGTAGGTTGAAATATATACTAATTGGGTCAACAATCGACCTAATGATATTTTTGGTGAACTTATAATATTATCAAAGGGTATGGGTTCATTAAGCAAAGGAGTAAATAAATGACAAGAGTTTCTTTACTCAATAGCCCTCTTTTACTTGGTTTTGATCAATTCGAGCGTACCCTTGAGCAAATTGCTAAAATTCCAATTGAGGGATACCCTCCTTACAACATCGAACGCACAGGTTCTAATGAACTGCGTATTACACTTGCATTAGCAGGGTTTTCACTCAAAGACTTAGAAATTATCCTTGAAGATAATCAGCTAAGCATAAAAGGACAAAAAAAGGAAGAAGATCAAAATGTATATCTTCATAGGGGTATAGCGAACAGACAGTTTAATCGTAATTTTATAATTGCGGAGGGCATGGAAGTTATATCAGCAATTTTTGTTAATGGACTTTTACACATAGATCTACTGCAACCAAAACCTGCACGTAAAACTCAAAAAATAAAGATATCTGAGGGTCCGGAAAAAACAAAAAATAAAACTTTACATGTTTTGCATAATAACGACTGATTTTATTTTATGAGGGGTTAAAAAATTGGTGAAGGTATTAGAACTTACTTGGGAAGAATTACCCCCCGAGGAATTTGCTGAACTAGGCTTAGAGGAACTTGCATATGTCAAACCCAAACCAGTGAAGGGGACTAAAATGTATGCCATCCATACTGCTGACGGAAACGAGGTAGCAGTTGTCAATGGTCGAGAACTCGCTTTTGCTACAATCTTTCAGAATGAACTAGAACCGGTAAGTGTTCACTAATTTCTAGCTTGCAGCCCTAAGATTAGAACGTGTTTGTGGGACTCGTGATAGCAAAGCATATAGAGCATCAGCATTATTGGCACCACGTAGTTTTTCACACAATACATTAGAGCGCATTAATCGAGAGATAAGTGCCAAAGCCTTTAAGTGCTCCGCTCCAGATCCTTTGGGCGCTAATAATAGAAATATTAAATCCACAGGACTATCATCTATACTATCGAAATCAATCGGCTTTTCTAGACGAGCAAAATATCCTACAATTTTTTTTAAGCCCAACAAATGCCCATGTGGAATGGCGCGTCCATCCCCAACACCTGTGGTCCCAAGACGTTCGCGCTGTGATAAAATTTCAAATATGTCTCTCTCATCCTGACCTGTATTATTGGCAGCATGCTTTGATAGTATTTGAAGCGCTTGCTTTTTGCTTGTAACACGAAGGTCAGTGATGACATTCTCAATAGTAAGCAAATCAGATATTTCCATTAAAAACTTCTCTTTAGTTTTACGCCCGCTATAACGCTAGTTAATATCGTAATCCCAACATAAAATATTTGGATAAAAATTTAACATCTATCTAAACCTGATAGCCGAGACTACATATAGAAATTATAAAAATGTATACTTAAGTAATAAAATCCTAATGATTGTCAGGCCTAAACATTACAACTATTTATAGGCGGCCGGAACATAATAATGGTCAGCATTACTGTCAATAGCATAAAAATCATGCATTTCTTATAAATTTAGAATAATACCAAAAAGTTATATATATAATTTTCACACCCCAGGCTGGGCTAACTTTTTTCTACGACGTTGAGTTGAAGAAGCTATATGCAAACTTGCCCGGTACTTGGCAACAGTTCTTCGGGCAATATTAATGCCCTCTAATTTTAATATTTCAACAATACGGTCATCGGAAAGTATAGTAGAAATAGTTTCAGATTCAATTAACTCTTTTATTTTGGTGCGCACCGATTCAGAAGAATGAACCTTTTTGGGGTCTATCGAACTAATAGAATTAGTAAAGAAATATTTTAGCTCAAAAACACCTCGAGGTGTCATTACATATTTATTTGATGTAACCCGACTAACTGTGCTTTCATGCACTTTTATTGATTTTGCAATGTCATTTAAAACTAACGGCTTTAAATGACTAACTCCAAATTGAAAAAAATCATCTTGGTTTTTAACTATTTCGGTCATCACTTTTAATATTGTTTTAGAACGTTGGTCCAAAGATTTAACTAACCAATTCGCTGATTGTAAATTTTCACGCATAAAACGTTTGTCTTTTTTTGATAAATTATTTTTTGATAGCTCGTCATAATATTTTTTATCAACAACCACTGGCGGTAAACATTCATTATTTAGTTCTATAAACCAACCACCTTTAGAGTTTGGATAAACAATAATATCAGGTATTGCCCATTCAGTAATTTCATGCTGAAAAACAAGTCCAGGTTTGGGGTTTAATAACTTTAACTCTGAGATAATATCCATTATGTCAGCTCTATCTACTCTACAAACCGACTGTAATGCCAAAATATCATAGCATAGCATCAAGTCTAAGTTTTCGAGAAACACCTTCATTACCGGGTCCAGCCGATCACGGTCTGCCAATTGCATTGAAAAACAATCTGCTAGGTCGCTAGCAAAAACCCCAACAGGATCAAACTCACGACATTTCTCTAAAACTATTAGAATCTCGTTTTTATTAAAGCCGGTTTGCTCAGAAATATCATCTACTGTTGAAGATAAGTAACCATCGTCATCAAGCGAATCAATCAAACTGTACCCAATCATAAGTTTTGATTTATCGGTAAAAGCAACATTAAGTTGTGTATATAAGTGGTCCCGCAAGCTATTTGATTGCTTCAATTCTGGTGATCTTGTATCAGTTTGTATATCTAAACCTTGGCTATTTGAATACCAATCTTCAAATGAGTGATCATTAGAAAAAACCTTATGTTCGTTATTTTCTTCATTAAGAGTGTTTTTACTATGAAAAACAGAAGAAGAATGAATGACAGGGTTTTCTCTAACTACTTCATCCTCAATGACCGGTAATTCATTATCTTCAAAAATTTTGTCTTCAAATTTAAGTAGAGGATTCTTCTCCATCTCTTTTTCTATATATGCAACAACTTCTATATTAGATAATTGCAGCAGCTTAATAGCCTGCTGTAATTGAGGCGTCATAAGAAGTAGTTGCGATTGTTTTAAACTTAAGTTTTGAGAGAGCGTCATAGCAATAAAATCTAAAGTGTAAATTTTTCGCCCAAATACACTCTTCTAACATCATTGTGTTCGACTATTTCAGAAGGGTTTCCTCCCATAAGTACGGCACCATCATGTAAAATATATGCTCGGTCTACAATATCTAATGTTTCTCTAACATTATGATCGGTTATCAAAACACCTATACCTCTATGTTTAAGATGACCAACCAAATCACGAATTTCAGAGACAGCTATAGGATCAATCCCCGCCAAAGGTTCGTCGAGCAGCATAAAATGTGGGCGGCATGCTATAGCACGTGCAATTTCAACACGTCTACGTTCTCCCCCAGACAAGGCTAGAGATGGAGTGCGACGCAAATGACTTATTGAGAATTCAGCCATTAAATCTTCTATAAAAGACTCGCGACGATCTATATCAGCTTCTATAACCTCAATAACAGCACGAATGTTTTGTTCAACTGTTAGGCCCCTAAAAATTGATGCTTCTTGAGGTAAATAACCAATACCCAACCTCGCCCGACGATACATCGGCAAGTCAGTTATGTCATGACCATCCAGGGATATCATCCCTGTATCTGGAGAAAGCAAGCCAGTTATCATGTAAAAACAAGTTGTTTTACCCGCACCATTTGGTCCCAACAAACCAACTGCCTCTCCCCGCTTTACTTTTATACTTACATCTCGAACCACCGGACGTTTACTAAAACGCTTGCCAATATTAGTGGCAAGTAAACCCTCGTTTTCTGCCACCAGTCTAGGTGTTTGGGGGTCTAAGGCTTCAGAGTGTTCCAATTTATTGACCATAATTAATTCTGATGACCTTTACTTATTTGTTTTTAGAGCTGAGGGCATTATTATACCTCTTACTCTTTTATTCGGATTATTAGACCCAGGTTTACTGGTAAGTAAACGACTACGTCCAGTATTTAAATTAACCTCAGCATGGTCGCCATTAAGTTGAGTTTTCCCCCTCGTAATTTTAACTGCTCCGCTAACCGTGGCCAGTCCATCATTAATTTTATAATCACCTCGATCGGCAGTCACAATCTCAGATTCTGTAGAAAGGTGTACATTGCCATCTGCCTCTATACGTTCTATTTTAGATGAATTTCTTTTTTTATTCTCAGCACCAAAATGTGCACGCAGAATATCAGCACGAACTCTCCTTTCTCCTCTAATAGCCATTGCACGGCCCCGCGCAATGGCAAGTTGTTTGCCTTCATAATATTCTAAACTATCATAGGCAATTATTTTATCTTCTGGTGTAACCAAACGCACCGGACCACCCGTCATAATTAAAACTCCTGCTATAAGATCGTATATAGCTTTTTCAGAAGTTGCTAGTTCGGTCTTTGAGCTAATTTTAACGCTACCGTTAGCATGGATTTTATAAATCTCGTCAGTACCGTTTTTATTTGTGCGATAATAGGCCATTAACTCATCTGCTCTAACAGTCACTTCTCCCTGACTAGCATGCGCATCTCCGCGAGCAATATAAACTTTCTCGTTACGCTGCCACTCAATTCCTTCGTTAGCCTCAATATTAATTGGCTTATTATTATCCTGACCAAACCCTAGGGACTGAGCTAATCCAATAGAAGGCCCAAAGATTAGAAATAAAAAAACTAATGGGGATATAAAAGTCGAAAAACCAAAAAATCCAATCTTATTCATTCCGCACTTCCAACTCCACTATAAACAAGCATCCGCGTTTTACCGGTAAACATAATACGATCTCCACCTTCAAATATACGGAATCCCTCAGACTCTAATGTTCCTAGTGGGCCTTGCCCTTCTACTTTTTCATCCCCAGATGCCAAATTTAAATCAAGATCAAAAAGAGCCTTGGGGGTTCTTAATTCATGACCAGCATTATGAAATACATTAACATTGCCAATTAAATATAGATACTTTTTATCGTCTTCGTACTCCCCATCTTTAGCGCTAAGAGCGACCCGCGAACCATCTTCAAGAACAATATCGGCTTTGGGTTTCACAAGTTGATAAAACTCTCTTTCTTTATTCTTTTTAAGCGAACTAGAATCAGCAGTTATTTGAAAAGGTCGCAATTGGGAATCAACACTTAATAATCGTGCATTTATGACCTGCGGGCGCGATGTACCAATCGGGCCAACCTCTTCATGAGCTCGAAATCGGTCATTATCATTATCAAATTCTGGCCAAGCAACCACCACAACTAATAACGCCATTGCCAAACCAGGTAATATATATTTCATGGCTGCAACAAATCTTGAACGAGCAAACCCACCACGCTGAACGCGTAAACCAACATCTACAAATTTTTTAGATAAAGGTTGCTGCCCAACACCGGATACTTCTTTCGGGGGACGGTCATTCATTAGATTTAGGCTATACCCGCGCGCAAACAGTCATGTAGATGTACTATTCCAACAGGCTTATCGGCGTCGACCACAAACATTACAGTTATAGTGTTGTCGTTCATAACGCCAAGAGCCTCTGACGCCAAAGAATCAGTTAATATTGTTTTTGGGGATTTAGTCATCACCTCAGCAGCAGTAGTATTTCTGAAATCTCTTGACATATGTCGACGTAAATCTCCATCCGTCACTATACCTGTGAGTATGCCTTTTGAATCCACAACCCCAGCGCACCCAAACATTTTGTTTGTCATTGTTAAAATAACATCGTTCATAAGTGAATTAGGTCTAGTTAACGGTAATTCCTCACCTACATGCATAAGATCATTAACTTTAAGTAAAGCCTGCCCAAGCTTACCACCTGGATGCAAAACCTGAAAATTCTCAATGGTGAAATTTCGGCGCTCTAACAAAGCTACTGCAAGCGCATCGCCCATAGCCAGCATAGACGTTGTTGATGTGGTAGGCGCAAGCCCCATTGGACAGGCCTCAGCTATGGCCGGCAAAGCTAATGTAAAGTCACTATAATTTGCTAAAGTACTTGCGGCCCTCCCAGTAATTGAAATTAAAGGAATTCTATAACGCCTGCAGTAGTCAATTAGATCAATAAGTTCTGGTGTTTCACCTGAGTTAGATAGAGCAACTACTCCATCTTCACGGGTAATCATGCCCATATCGCCATGGCTGGCCTCGGCCGGATGGACAAAGTGTGAAGGTGTACCCGTGCTAGCCAAAGTTGCCGATATTTTTCTTGCAATATGACCGCTTTTGCCCATACCTGTAACTACGACTCTACCCCTAACCGACAACAGAGTTTTGACCGCATCAGAAAAACTCTCATCAAGGCCTTTAGACATGCTAACTAAGGCTTCCACCTCCAATTTTAGCACCCGGTGCGCCACCTTAAGGTCATTAGGGGTTTCTAAATAGCCATTAGTAGTTTTTTTTGTTTTTTTCTCTTTAGTCATACAAATATTGTTGTGCTTCTTAAATTTTAAAAAACGCCTATGATTTTAAAAATTCTCTATTCAGGGTTATAACTCGCTCGCTAAATAAATAATTCTAGTATGTGACCGTATAATTAAAAGGTCAACGCAGCACTTCTACACTAGTAAATAGAGTTTTAGCTATGTGAAAATATATCAACATCGTTCCAGCCAGCTAAATCAAGTTCCGCACGATAAGGTAAAAATTCAAAACAGCTATTTGCTAGATCAGAACGTCTTTGACGCTTGATCATTATGTCCAATCGGTCTTTAAGATCGTGAAGATACAAAACATCACTAGCAGCATATTCCAACTGTTCATTACTTAGGTCTTCGGCTCCCCAATCAGAAGTTTGTTGTTGCTTAGAAATATCAACCCCAAGCAGGTCACGACACAAGTCCTTTAATCCATGGCGGTCCGTAAATGTACGAACCAACTTAGAAGCTATTTTAGTACAATAGACAGGGGTGGCAAGAATCCCAAGATCTCGGCGCAAAACTGCTAAATCAAATCGTCCAAAATGAAATAATTTGAGGCGTGAAGAATCACTAAGAACGGACTTTAAATTAGGAGCTTCATAAACACCTTCAACACCATTCGAGCATTGAACCAAATGTGCTATCCCATCACCACTACATAGTTGAACCAAACAAAGTCGGTCACGAAATAGGTTTAAGCCCAACGTCTCAGTATCTACAGCAATGACTGATCCAAGATCTAAGTCATCCGGTAGGTCGTTTTGATAAATTTTAATATCCACGTCTTAATCTCTATTATTTAATAAACCAAAAGCTCTATCTAACTGCATATAATTACGTTTGCTACTCCGGAGCAACGAACCTTGTCAATCATCTATCCTTATTCAAATAAGATTACTTGGCAGTTTAGCTAAGGAAGCGTTATACACAGGTAAGTGTTCAAAAACTAATAATAGTTGATAATAAAATATTAGTGCAGAAATAGGAGGCCAAAGATAATGCAACAAAAACGAGTTACAATCTTCGGCGGATCAGGATTTATAGGGCGCTATGTTGTTGAACTCTTGGCAGACCAGGGAGCAATAATCACAGTCGCAGTTAGAGATATAGAAAAGGCAAAATTTTTGAAGCCGCTAGGCCAAGTTGGTCAGATAACTCCAATAAAAATAAATGCTAGAAAAAAAGTAGATATTGAGAAAGCAGTTGAAAATGCAGACATAGTAATTAATCTCATTGGTATCTTATATAAACAAGGTCAACAAACATTTGAAAAACTTCATTCTAATATTCCTGAAACACTAGGGCGTTTATCTACAGAATCCGGTGTAGATACTCTATTACAAGTATCGGCAATAGGAGCGCATAGATCTGCTCTATCGGAATATTTGCGTACCAAAGGAGAGGGAGAAAAAGCAATACATAAAAATTTTCCAGGAGCTATTATTATAAGACCCTCAATTATATTTGGCCCTGAAGATAAATTCTTTAATTTGTTTGGTTCATTAACTCGGCTGTCACCCATACTACCCCTGTACGGTTATGGAAAAACCCTTTTTCAACCCATATATGTGAGAGATGTGGCAGCTGCAATTGTAAGCGCTCTATCAAACATCTCTGCAAAGGGTAAAATCTATGAGATCGGAGGGCCAAATATATATAGCTATACTGAATTAATGAAAATTATTCTCCACAATACTCGTCGCCGGTGTCTTTTATTGCCAGTTCCTTTCCAGTTAGGCGAAATTCAAGGTAGAATAATGGGTTTAATGCCTAAGCCACTTTTGACTTATGATCAGATACTATCTCTAAAAGCCGACAATATCGTCAGCCAGGATGCTTTTAATCTAGCCGATCTAGGAATACAGCCCACAGCTGTTGAGACAATTATCCCAACTTATCTTAGCAGATACCGGAAAGGAGGTCGCCTAGGAAGAGCATCAATAGTCTAAAATAATTAGAAACTATAAGCGTAACTAAGTATCAAGGTTCCAAATAATATCCGATAAATAACAAAAGGGGCGAAACCAGAATATTTTAACCAACGCATAAGCAAAGAAATTGCTAATGTTGCAGTAATAAATGATAAAATTACGGCTAAAAGTGCACTTCGCCAAACTACAGCATTACCATCACTAAAAAAATCAAAAAAAACTAATGTTCCAGCCCCTGCAATTGCCGGTATAGATAATAACATTGAAAAGCGTGCAGCTTCTATTCGCTCATATCCCAGCATTCTTGCAGCAGTAATAGTAACGCCTGCTCGGCTAGAACCAGGAATCAAAGCAAATACCTGGAAAATACCAATAATAAATGCTTTTCGATAATTTAAATGTTTGAGGGTAAGAATTGTCATACAATAGCGATCAGCCCACCATAAAAGAATACCAAAAACTATTGATGTCCATCCAATAACCTCAATTAACCTCAAGTCACTCTCAATATAGTCTCGTAAAAAAAAGCCCACAAAATATACAGGTATTGTCGCTATTATAAGATTTATTCCTAAAAAGCCTTCTTCAGTCCTCGTACCTCTCATAAACTTAGTGGTACCAACAGCTATACGAGCTAAGTCCCTTCTAAAATAAATTACTACTGCCCCCAAAGTGCCAATGTGTACCGCAACATCAAAGCCCAAAGTGCTTGCGTGAATACCTAGTAATTCTGAGGCAGTACGTAAGTGAGCTGATGAACTCACTGGCAAAAACTCAGTTACACCTTGTACTATAGAAAGTAGAATTATGTCCAAGAGGTCCATTTTGGGTTATCCTCTATATGGTTAGAGTATTCTATATTATGTAATAATAAGTACAATGTGTTAAATGCTAAATAAAGACTTGGTATTATAATTTAGCAAAAATGGACTTTTAATTACACCGCGCTATTTAAAAAATTTTATGCTATTTTTTATTTATCCATTCTTAAAATAGAGTTTTTAAATTGCAGGTTTAAAGATAATATAGAAAAATTGGGATAAAAACGAATAATATGCAAGTCATATATCAATAATGTTATAGCATTCTAATTAACCTATATATTCTGAATTATTATAATAACACCAGGTCATTTCTGAACAACAAACTGGAAAATTTTATGGCTGATTTAGACGTTGATATCACTCAAAAATGGATATCTAAAATTCACCCTCAACAGGCTGCAGCACTTAAAAAGAATGCCGAAATAGTAGAAAGTATTGGAGGTGCTGGAGAAACTATTGATGAAATCAGAGAGAGCACAAATAAAGCCCGTTTGGTTTGGAATGAAGGTGGTCCTGAGATGGAGGTTATGCTTGATGATTACATACCGGGCCCCTTCAGAGAAGTTCCTATGCGTCTTTATAAATCGAAAAACAAGCCTAATATGCCAGTCTTTTTATATTTGCACGGGGGCGGTTTTAAGTTAGGCAATCAATTATCTAATGACAGACAAATGCGAGAAATAGCAAAGGAATGGGGGGGAGCTGTCATAAGTTGTGACTACGTTCATGTTCCTGAGCACACTTTTCCTGATCCTGTCATTGAAATTGCAGCTGTTTTAGAATGGCTTTCAGAAGAAGGGGGAAGCTTGGGGCTTAATAGTAATTCAATTGTAATTGGAGGAGCATCTGCTGGGGCAAGTGTTGCATTTGGGGCTGCTTTTGAGTTGCACGAGAATAAACCAAACTTAATAAAGGGCATAGTTTCTATTTATGGGGTGATTGATGATAATCTAGAATCAGACTCCATGAAAGAATTGGGAAACGGGGATTTTATTATCCTCACCGAGTACGTTAAGAAGGTATATTCAGATTATGTTAAGGATACTGACAGGAATGATCCCCGTGCTTTTGCCATTAGAGGGGAAATAACTGATCTTCCAAATGTTTTCATCGCCGCCGCTGAGTTGGATCCAATCCGAGATGATTCGTTAAGACTAGCAGAGTTAATGAAAGAAAAAGAGCACCCCCACATCTTAAAAGTTTACCCGGGGGTGATGCATACATTTTTTACCCAATCAAATATGATCGACCAAGGAAGAGTATGTATAAGCGATATATGTAACTATTTACGACAAACAGTTGGATAAACTTTAAGCCCATATAACTAAAAACCTTATAGAATGAAGTGTATATATAATGCGGACTCTATATCACCTATGGTTATGCCCCTTTTCACGTAAGGTCCGCATAGCCCTAAGCGAAAAAAAACTTACTTACGATTTGGTAATAGAGAAATCATGGGAACGCCGTAAAGGTTTTTTAGCTCTTAACCCAGCTGGAGAGGTACCGGTGTTGTTAGATATTAAGAAAGAAAATTCTAATACAGTTCTAGCTGATTCAAATTCTATATGTGAGTATCTTGAGGACTCTCACCCCATTCCGCCTCTAATCTATGGCTCTGCAACTGATCGTGCTGAAATTAGAAGGCTTATAGCTTGGTTTGATCTAAAGTTTTATCGAGAGGTTACCAGAAACTTAGTGGACGAAAAGATTAACAAACGCTTTCTAGGTTTGGGCGCACCATCTTCTATAGCAATCAGAGCTGGGCACTCGAATATAGGCACTCATCTTTCCTATATAGAATACTTGATGGAGAGACAAAATTGGCTTGCTGGTGATAAATTTTCCCTGGCCGATATCTCTGCTGCTTCCCAGTTGTCATGTGTTGATTACGTCAATGATGTACCTTGGGAAGAATACCCAGAAGCTAAATCTTGGTATGCTAGGTTAAAATCTCGACCTAGCGTAAGGCCTATTTTAGCTGATAGAATTCCAGGTGTACCTCCACCAAAACATTATGCAAATCTAGATTTTTAAACCAACAAAATACAAGCTCATATGACCTAGTACCTTAAATAAATTAACATAAATATGATAGTAATGCCTGATACATCTTCACTTTTCTGCTTTGGTCTAGGTTATACAGCCATTGAGCTTTCAAAGTTTCTTATTGAAAGAGGCTGGTCAGTCAGAGGGACGTGCCGTAGTCAAGAAAAATGTAAAAAGTTAGCTAAACTGGGAATAAAAGCCTGGGTCTTAGATGATAAAACACCTCTACTGAACCCTTCTGAGGCTCTAGAGGGCACAACCCACCTACTTAGTTCTGTACCACCAAAGTCGATGACTGACCCTATAATTGAACTATACTTGTCAAACATTTTAAATATTTCTGAAAACTTACGTTGGGCCGGGTATCTATCAAGCACAAGTGTTTATGGAGATAAAGGTGGGAGTTTAGTAGATGAGAAGTCCGACTGTTCGCCAACTACCATGCGCGGGAACGACCGTCGTATAGCTGAAGATTCTTGGAGCAAACTATGGCACCAACACAACGTTCCATTACATGTTTTCCGACTATCTGGTATATATGGACCAGGACGCAATGCTCTCGAGGTTGTCAAAAAAGGTAAGGCCAAGCGCATTATAAAGGAAGGTCATGTATTTAATCGAATACATGTCGATGACATAGTCAAAGTCCTTTTAGCCTCTATTAACCAAATCAACCCAGGTTCAGTTTATAACGTTTGTGATGATTTAGCGGCTCCCCCTCAAGATATCATATTATTCGCCTGCAAATTGCTCAACGTTGCCCCGCCACCAGAAACACCATTCAACCAGGCCAAAATATCTAATATTATCCGTAGTTTCTATTTAGAAAATAAACGGGTATCAAATAGTCTTATAAAAAGTGAGTTAGGTGTAAAACTGTCTTACCCAGAATATCGCTCTGGATTGAAATCAATTCTCAAAAATGGAGTCTTCTAATTCTAAAGAGTTAATTAGACTGTCAAGTGTGATAAAAATCCGTTCCAGTTCATCTTTATTTGAGAGCCTATGGTTGCCTCCCTTAACTAAAATTAATTCTACATCTTCTGATATTAGAGCTTGCATTAACTTACGTGACTGATCCCAAGGAACATCTTTGTCACAAGTGCCATGAATAAGACGTACAGGTAGATCAATATTTATCTTGGCCTTCAGTACGCTCATCTGATCCCCATCTTGAATCAATTCTTTAGTTATTATAAAGGGCTCATCAGAATAATCAGAAGACATTTTATAAACACCTTCCTCAAATATTTTTTTCATATTTTTTGCCCCCAAGTGATTTGGCAACAAATCTTTTGTAAAGTCAGGAGCAGCGGCAACCCCCATTAAACCAACTACTCTTTGTCTGCTATCGTTTTCTTTAAGAGCCAAAGCAACATGTATCATTATCCAGGCTCCCATAGATGAGCCCACTAATATAAGCGGCCCATCTAAACCTTCAGTCCGACCACAAACAAAATTAATTATAGTCATTGAATCTTCAACCCATCGACTTATTGTGGCATTTTCTATTGACCCCCCGGAGCTACCGTGCCCGTAATAGTCATAACGTAAGAATGCGTAGCCATTCTTTTTAGCCCATGCTTCTAAAGCTGTTGCTTTATTGCCCGTCATGCTGGACATAAAACCACCAAGAAATACAATGCCAGGTCTTTGTTTACCCTTCTTGGCCGGTATAGCGTAATAGGCTAATCTAGTGCCATCTTGGGCAATAACATATGAAGGCGTTCTCATTAACGGTAATATGACATGAAATCTACTATGCAGTCTAACATTCACAAAAAAACAGAAAATACAGTTCTATCTGTGCTGCAGGTCCTTCCGTCTTTAAAAACAGGTGGTGGTGGCGTTGAGAGAACCACAATTGATATTGCTGAAGCAATAATAAATAGCGGTGCCAATGCTTTTGTAGCCTCAGAAGGAGGACAGATGGTTAAAGAGCTTTTGGAGAATGGTGCTAATCACATAACACTTCCTTTAGCTTCAAAAAACCCTTTGACCATGAGAAATAATGTAAAACGCCTCGTTGAAACAATAAGACAGAACAATATTAGTATAGTACATGCACGAAGTAGGGCTCCTGCTTGGAGCGCCCTGTCGGCTTCTAGAATCTGCGAGTGTAATTTTTTAACTACCTTTCATGGCACTTACAATTATGGAACTGGTGTAATTGGAAAAATAAAAAAACACTACAATTCGGTTATGACAAAAGGAGAAGTTATAATTGCTAATTCGGAATTTATTGCCAAGCATATTACAAATGAATATGGCGTTCCTGAAAGCAACATTAGAATTGTACCAAGAGGGATAGACCTAGAGATATTTAACACCCAAAAGGTTACCGAAGAAAAAGTTTCACAAATCAAAAGACTTTGGTGTCTAGATGAGGACAGTATAAAAATATTATTGCCAGGACGCCTTACACAGTGGAAAGGGCAATCATTACTAATTAATGCGCTATACAAACTTAAAAGAAATGTGGGTTCAGAAAACTTTAACGTAATGGGGCTTTTAATTGGATCTGATCAGGGGCGATCAGCATATAAGAAAAAATTAGAACAACAAATTAAATCATTGGGGATGGAAAACCATATAAAGCTCTTGGGTCATTGTGACGATATGCCAACTGCTTACACTCTAGCAGATATAGTGGTTTCTGCTTCAACGGATCCAGAGGCATTTGGGCGTGTGGTGGCCGAAGCACAGGCAATGGGAAAGCCAGTTGTTTTAGCGAATCATGGCGGTGGTGTCGAGCAAGTGATCCCAGATAAAACTGGTTGGCTTTTCAGTCCAGGTGACCCTGGCGCGCTCTCAGAAACCCTTCAAAAGGTAATTGATATTGAAAGACATAATAAAACTAAATTATCAAATATAGCTATTAATCGTGTACAAAATTTATATTCTAAAACTAGTATGTGTTCAGCTACACTGGATATTTATACTGAACTTCGAAAGTAATTAGCCTTTACTTATGAACACCACTAAACCAGTTAAAAGAATTTTAGTAATAAAATTAGGAGCAATGGGTGATATTGTTCAAGCGACAGGGCCGTTCGCAGCTATTCGATCTCACCATTTGAACTCGCACATTACATTACTGACAACTAAAAAATATTTTGATTTTGCTAAATCTGGTAAATGGTTTGATGATATATGGATTGATGAGAGACCGACTTGGTTTAACCTTCAAGGGTGGGTAAAATTAGTAAAACGTCTTCATAATTATAACTTTTATAGGGTTTACGACCTACAAACATCAGATCGCACGGCAATAATTTTTTACCTATTTTGTTTTGGTAAGAAACCTGAGTGGTCAGGTTCTGTTTTTGGATGTTCACACCGACATAATAATCCAAACCGTAATTTGATGCACACGATTGAAAGGCAGGCCGAACAATTAGCTATAGCTGATATACACAATGTTCCGACCCCTAGTTTTGATGGCATCGAAGAAAGTTCTACTAACTTCGGTCTTTCCAAACCCTACGTTCTTTTAGTGCCGGGCGGCTCAGATCATCGACTCGACAAAAGGTGGCCAACAAAAAATTATGCCCAATTAGCCTCAAGACTTGTCAGTAAAAATATTTTACCTGTAGTGATAGGACACAAACCAGAAACGAAATTAGCTAGGTATATATCTCTGATTTGTCCAGAATCAAAAGACCTAACAAATAAAACTTCAATGATAGATATTATAGCGCTGGCGCGTCAGGCGGCCGGGGCTGTTGGAAATGATACAGGCCCTATGCATGTGATTTCCACCTCTGGAACACCATCTCTAGTAATTTATTCCCATGCTTCTGATCCACAAATGTGCGGCCAAAGAGGGAATAATGTTAGTATAATTCGGCAGCAGTCGCTTGAAAATCTTAGTGTTAATGAGGTTGAAGCGAGCCTGCAATTGCGTTAAATCGTCAAGTATAGCAAATAGGTTTAATAATCGTTAATCAAAATACGTTTTACGGAGATATAATGGCTGAGGCCGATAACAACAACCAAGTAATGATTACGTTGCCCGATGGTAGCAAACGGAATTTTTCAGGGCCAGTAACTGGCTTTGAGATTGCAGCAGATATCGGGCCCGGTTTAGCTAAAGCTGCCTTGGCATATAAAATCGATGGACACCTCACTGACTTATCTGCCGAAGTAATCAGAAATGCATCAATTGAGATCATAACCCTAAAAAGTGATGATGAAACAGTATATGATTTACTGCGCCACGATGCGGCACATGTTATGGCAGAAGCTGTACAAGAGCTTTATCCCGATACGCAAATAACATTTGGGCCAGCTATAGAAAATGGCTTTTACTATGACTTCGTACGTGAGGAACCATTTAACCCTGAAGACCTAAAAAAAATAGAATCACGCATGAAGGATATTGTAGAACGCAATGAGACCATCTCCCGAGATGTTTGGGACCGAGACGAAGCCATAAAATATTTTGAAAAAGCTGGTGAAAAATACAAAGCGGAACATATTCAAACTATGGAAAGTAACGTCGAAATTTCAGTTTATCGGCAAGGTAACTGGCTTGACCTATGTAGCGGACCTCATTTGCCATCGACTGGCAGACTTGGCACTTCTTTTAAATTAATGAAGGTTTCTGGAGCCTATTGGCGTGGAGATGCGCGTAATCAACAACTTCAGAGAATTTACGGAACGGCTTGGCGTAATAAAAAAGAATTGGATTTTTATATAACACAGCTCGAAGAAGCAGAAAAAAGAGACCATAGAAGACTTGGTCGAGAGATGGGTTTATTCCATATACAGGAGGAAGCAGTAGGCTCCGTATTTTGGCATGAAAAAGGTTGGACACTTTACCGTGTATGCGAAGAATATATGCGTAATCGACTAACCAAAGCTGGTTACTTTGAAGTTAAAACACCTCAATTGGTTGATCGAGGTTTATGGGAAAAATCAGGTCACTGGGAAAAATTCCGTGAAAATATGTTTACCATAAATGACGATGATGATCGTGTGCTCGCTGTCAAACCCATGAACTGCCCTTGTCATGTTCAAATATACAAACAGGGGACTACAAGCTATAGAGACCTTCCATTGAGAATGGCCGAGTTTGGTTCATGCCATAGATATGAACCCTCAGGAGCTCTACACGGCCTAATGAGAGTAAGAGCCTTCACTCAAGACGATGCCCATATTTTCTGTTCTGAAGATCAGATTGTAACAGAGACTAAGGCTTTCTGCGACTTGTTATCAAGCATTTACAATGACTTTGGGTTTACAGATGTAAAAGTTAAGTTTGCTGATAGGCCGCAGGTGAGAGCCGGCGACGACGCGACATGGGACAGGGCAGAACAATCCCTAATAGAAGCAACTGACGCCGCTGGTCTCGACTATACTCATAATCCAGGCGAAGGAGCTTTTTATGGTCCAAAACTCGAATTTGTTCTTAGGGACACGATAGGCCGGGATTGGCAATGTGGTACCCTACAGGTAGACTTTGTACTTCCAGAACGATTGGATGCTTCATATATAGGTGAAGATGGAAACAAACATCGCCCAGTGATATTACATAGAGCAATTTTAGGCTCTTTCGAAAGATTCTTAGGTATTCTAATTGAGCATTATGCTGGACGTTTCCCCATGTGGCTTGCTCCGGTGCAAATAGCCATAGCAACAATTACTAATGATGCTGATTTATACGCGGAAAAAGTCGCAAAAGAGTTTAAAAAAGCTGGTTTGAGGATTGTTACTGATTTACGTAATGTGAAAATTAATTATAAAGTAAGAGAACACAGCTTAGCTCATATTCCAGTCATATTAGTGGTTGGACGCCGAGAATCTGAAGAAAATACAGTAGCCTTACGTCGATTGGGGTCAAAAAACCAAGAAGTACTTGCCTTAGACGATGCTCTGGGCCAACTTATAGAGGAATCAGAGAGACCAGATAATAAATAGACAGTCATTTTTTTTAATTCATTAACTACCAGGAGATAGATACATCGCTAGACGACCAGTAGACGTTACCCCCCCGAAACGATCGGGGCCACGGGTAAATTTAGACATTGACATTGCTGAGGTTCGGCTAGTCGATGAAAACGGAGAGCAAGTCGGAGTAGTGCCCACTCAAGACGCATTAGAAAGAGCTTACAGTGTGAGTCTTGACCTAGTTGAGGTTTCACCAAATGCGGTACCACCTGTTTGTAAAATAATTGATTTTGGTAAGCTTAAATACGAAGATCAAAAAAAGGCTAATGTCGCTCGAAAAAGACAGAAAACAATTGACGTTAAAGAGATAAAACTTCGGCCAAATATTGATACGCATGACTATGATGTCAAAATGCGCAATGCCCGCAGATTTATTGATGATGGTGACAAGGTTAAGGTAACTCTTCGTTTTCGAGGGAGAGAAATGGCTCATCAAGAACTTGGAGCACAGGTTTTACAGAGAGTTCGCGAAGAACTAGATAAAATAGCCAAGGTAGAACAGATGCCTAAATTCGAGGGACGACAATTAACTATGGTCATGGCACCTCGCTGATTTTTTAATTGCTAAACGTTCATATGATTTAGTTTCTACTTTACCGGTCATTATCAATCAAACCCGGTAAAGTAGAGAAGCTGCTAAGCGGGTGGACGAGAGTGCTGACCTCCATCTACCATAACAGTGGTCCCTGATACCCAGGACGCCCTTGGACTAGCTAAAAAAGCTGCAACCCATGCTACTTCCATAACTGAACCTGCACGCCCACCTGGCAACCCCTTCATAGTGTCGCGCCAAAGATTTTCATCACCCCATTTCATATCTGCTGTGGTTTTTGCCTGAGTAACTAGACGGTCGGTTTCAATTGGCCCCGGATTAATGCCTACCACACGCACGCCCTTATCATAGCTTTCTGAACCTAGCGCCCGAGTTAGAGCCATCAACGCAGCATTACCCATTGCACCGGCAATATAGTTAGGCCGTGACCTTTCCCCTGCCATCCCAATAATATTAACTATCACACCGTGACCCCTAGCGCACATTTCCGGATATATAGCCTTAGTCAAACCTACAAACCCAAAAACTTTAAGGTCCCATGCGTCTTTTATAGTCTCAACATCTAGGCGTGCAATATCACCAGCAGGAATAGCACCAGCATTGTTGATTAGTATATCTACGCCAGAAGTTAAGCTGGCCAAGTATAAAACATTATCAATTACTGAAAGATCTGTTGCATGAATATTAACTTCAACATCAAACTTAGATTTAAGCTCATCACTTAGAGTTAGTAAATCTGACTCTGTTCTAGCTGCTAGATGCAAGTTACACCCCTCCTCAGCTAAAATCATAGCTATCGAGCGGCCTATGCCTTTGCTAGCCCCTGTAATCAAAGCTGTTTTCCCATTCAATTCTAGGTCCATTATTTTTACCTTTTTAAACTATTTGTTAAAAAATATTATATTTATATGAGAGAAGAAGTTAACATCAATAAAAAGAAAAAAAACAAACCTGACAAGGGTCTTGCGTTTATAAACATAGACCGTTATAAACCGCGCGATTTAGTAACGATAGTATGGCTAGAGAAAACATATCTCTGGGCATGCCTAGCTGTCGAAACCAAACCTCATAAATATGCGGGGATAAAATGCCCAAGATGAAGACAAAATCGTCAGCAAAAAAGCGATTCCGCTTTACAGCTTCAGGCAAAATTAGGTTTAAGCCTTCTGGCATGAGACATGGTATGCGAAAGCGTTCTCAGTCTATGAAACGGAAAGCCCGTAAAATAGGTATTATGGCTGATGTTGACAGTAGTTTAGTTATGCCAACCATGCCTTACGCAAAAAAGAAGGGTTAAGACATGTCTCGTGCAACTAGTTCTGTACATCGACACTCGAAGCGTAAAAAAGTTCTAAAGCTTGCAAAGGGCTATCGCGGACGAAGTTCAACCAACTATAGAATAGCGATTGAACGAGTTGAAAAAGGTCTTCAATACGCATACAGGGATCGAAAAGTAAAAAAACGAAACTTTCGAGCCTTATGGATTCAACGTATAAATGCCGGTGCTCGTCAACATGGTTTGACATACTCTCAGTTCATGAATGGGGTTAAACAAGCTGGTATTGAGCTTGACCGCAAAATTCTAGCTGATCTTGCGGTCAAAGAACCCGAAGCATTTAAAATGCTGGTCGATCAGGCGCAGGACGCTCTGAAGGCCACAGCATAACCTAGGCTCCACGAGCTTACTTGGATTATACTATGACCCCGTCTGATTTAACGGAGCTAGAATCTGCACTTTTAGCTGAAATAAAAGCAGCCGACAGTCTTGAGAGGCTTGAAGCTGTTAGGGTTTCAGTACTTGGTCGCAAGGGACAAATAACCGAACAGATGAAAAGACTGGGTAGTCTAGAAGGTGGCGCTCGAAAAACCGCAGGCCAAACACTCAATCAAATCAAAGGCCGTTTAACCGCAGCTATAAGGACGCAGCAACTCCAATTAGAAGCCACTGCTCTAAAGAACCAAATTTTGGGTGAAACTAGTGATGTTACCCTACCACCTCGTACTAGAAAAATAGGACATATACATCCAGTAAGTCAGGTAATGGAAGAATGTGTAGAGATATTTGGAGAAATGGGGTTTTTATTAGCTGAAGGTCCGGATATTGAGGATGATTTTCATAATTTCACAGCCCTTAATATTCCTCCAGAGCACCCAGCAAGGCAAATGCATGATACATTTTACCTGCCAGAAAATGATGAGGGCTCAAGGTTAGTTTTACGAACTCACACTTCACCAGTACAAATACGTACAATGGAAAATAATGCCCCCCCCATCAGAATTATTGCTCCGGGTCGGACCTATAGAAGCGATTCCGACGCAACACATACACCCATGTTTCATCAAATCGAGGCTCTTGTTATAGATGAGACTACGCATATGGGTCACTTGAAAGGGTGTATTATTGATTTCTGTCGAGCTTTTTTTGGAATCCCAGATCTACCAGTTAGGTTCAGACCGAGTCATTTTCCTTTTACAGAACCGTCCATGGAGGTTGACATTGGTTGTATTCGCGCAGATGGAGAATTGAAAATAGGTAACTTTGGTGAAGGCGCCGATAATTGGTTAGAAATCATGGGTTCAGGAATGGTACACCCAAAAGTTCTTGAATATGGAGGCATAGATTCAAATAAATACCAAGGGTTTGCTTTCGGCATGGGGATAGATCGTCTTGCAATGTTAAAATATGGCATTCCTGATTTAAGGACTTTCTTTGATACAGATCTACGCTGGCTTGCTCATTATGGCTTCGTACCTCTAGCCGCTCCGTCTATAATCCGAGGACTTTAGAGGCGAGTTATGAAATTCACCCTCAGCTGGCTAAAAGATCATTTAGAAACTGAAGCAAGTCTTGCTAAAATAGTTGAGACGCTTATCAGAATTGGGCTGGAGGTAGATACAGTTGAAGATCCAGGCACTAAATTTGATGCCTTTACAACTGCACTAGTAACAAGCGTTCAAAAACATCCGGATGCTGACCGTTTACAGATCTGTACAGTGGATACAGGTAATGAACAAGTTCAGGTAGTCTGTGGAGCTCCAAATGCTAGGGCTGGTATGATAGGAGTATTCGCTCCGGCAGGAAGCTGGATACCGGGGCTAGACTTTAAACTTAAGGTAGCTGAAATAAGAGGAGTTGAATCAAATGGTATGCTGGTATCAGAACGTGAGATGGGGCTATCAGACGACCACGAAGGTATTATAGAGCTACCGGGAGAAACTGCAGTAGGTAAACCATTCGCCAGTATTTTGGGGATTGATGATCCAATAATAGATATTGAGCTAACTCCAAACCGACCTGACTGCACTGGTGTAAGAGGTATAGCTAGAGACCTCGCGGCAGCGGATTTAGGCCACTTAAAGCCATTCCTAAGTTCTGAGCCTGTGGAGGGTACTTATGACAGCCCAATTTCTTGGTCTATTACCGATGATGATAACGCCTGCTCCTATGTAGTTGGACGACACTTCAGAGGAATCACAAACCGGACTAGCCCTAAATGGTTACAAAATAGGCTTAGTGCTATTGGTTTGAGACCAATATCAGCGCTGGTTGATATTACTAACTATATAGCAATAGACTTAGGGCGCCCTTTACACGTTTTTGATTCAAATAAAGTCAATAATAATACCCTGACTATGCGTCGTGCTAAAAACGATGAACCATTCTTCGCGCTTATTGATAAGCACTATACACTTGACCAATCTAAAACTGTTATTGGAGATGGAGATAAAGTAGCAGCACTCGCTGGAGTTATGGGAGGAATGGATAGTAGTTGTAAAACAGAAACTACTGAGGTTTTTTTGGAAGTTGCTTTGTTCGATCCAGTGCAAGTTGCTACCACAGGACGTGCAATGCAGATAGAGTCTGATGCTCGTTACCGATTCGAAAGAGGAGTTGACCCGCAATCAGCTGATTGGGGCGCTGAAGCAGCAGCTCGTATGATTCTGAATATCTGCGGCGGAGAGACTAGCTTTAAAGTTAGTGCCGGTGCACGACCCAATATTTCACGCTTAATAGAACTAAGGCCAGACAGAGTTAAAACACTTGGTGGCATAGAGGTAACTATAGAAAAGCAAAAGGAAATTCTCGAGAAATTAGGATGCGCAATCGAGAAAGGAAAAAAAATATTAGTATCTCCTCCCTCCTGGCGCCCAGATATCCATGGGGAGGCCGATCTTGTAGAAGAGATTACCCGAATAATAGGTTTTGAAAAAATCATCCCTATTTCTTTAACTAGAGAGCAAGCTCTACCATCGGTTGCCATATCTCCTATACAAAGGCGCTCTGGAACTGCTCGCAGAGCTTTGGCGGCAGAAGGACTAGAAGAAACTGTTACTTGGTCATTTATGGGGTCACAGCATGCAGAAATATTTGGTGGAGTACACAAATCACTTTATCTGGCCAATCCAATTAGTAGCGACCTTGATGTACTGCGGCCCTCTATTATTCCTAACCTAGTACTCGCTGCTGGTCGGAACATAGACCGCGGGTTACAAAACTTTGGGTTGTTTGAATTAGGACCAGCTTACCAGGACTCAACTCCTGAAGGACAACTTCTAGTGGCCTCGGGAATCCGACAGGGTAATATAGAAAACCGTAATTGGTCGAACTCTTCCAGAGTAGTTGATGCAATTGATGCAAAGGGGGATGCATTAGCAACACTCGAAGCAGCAGAGGCGCCTATTAAATCACTAAAAATTGTAACTACTGATATTCCGGAGTACTATCACCCAGGTCGTTCGGCTAGCCTTTGTCTTGGTAAAAATATATTAGCATGGTTTGGCGAACTGCACCCAAGCGTTCTGCACAAACTTGATATATCAAGCCCGTTAGTGGGTTTTGAGGTTTTCCTTGACCGTATA
>JAQWSA010000060.1 GCA_029243445.1 Alphaproteobacteria bacterium | reverse complement strand
CTTGGGTCTACAAACCTGCACTCCCAACCAAATTTTTTGAAGGTATGTGTAAATTGAGTTATTGAACCACCATAAAGATTAGTTGATGCAACAAAATTAGCACCTGGTTCGAGTAAGATATACATCGCAAGAAGTTGTGCTGCGTGACCAGAAGATGTGGCTACAGCTGCTCTGCCATTTTCTAGTGCTGCAACTTTTTCTTCTAAAGATGAAACTGTTGGATTGCCAATTCGGGAGTAAATATACCCAAAATCTTGCAGGTTAAATAAAGAAGCAGCATGATCAACGTTATCAAATACAAACCCTGTGGATTGGTAAATAGGTACGTTACGCGCTCCAGTTACTGGATCAGGTGATGCTCCAGCGTGGATTGATAGTGTTTCGAAACCCGGAGGTTTAGGTGTTTTTTTTGAATCGTTCATAATTAATTCCCAAAGGGCAGCCTTAGTTTGTTCTAATTTCTTTGGAACGTCTTGAGGTTATAAGACGTGTATTAATCCCATTCCAACCTAATTCTCCACTAAAGCGACCAAACTCTATTTTTGGACATCTATCCATTATTACAGTGAGCCCAGATTTTTCTGCTTTTTCTGCTGCTACATGATGTCTTACAGTAAGTTGCATCCAAACTATTTTTGCACCGATAGTAATAGCATCATCTACTATTTCAGGCACGCGTTCAGACTTTTGAAATATATCCACCATTTCTATTTTTTCAGGAATATCTTTCAGATTGGCGTAAACATTTTCACCTAGTAATTTGGTTCCACTTATGGTCGGATTTACTGGAATAATTCTATAGCCCTTTGATTGAAGGTATTTCATGGCAAAATAGCTAGGTCTATTCCAATTACTGCTTGCACCAACCATAGCAATTATATTTGTATCTCTTAGAATGCGGCGTATAAGCCACTCTGGATAATATAACGGTTCCATATCTAAGTCCTTTAAAATTAGTAATAAATTGTATTAATTATTTCTGAAGAAGTAATCTTGGTATCTCTATTGCTGGACATCGATCCATAATGACAATGGTGCCGGCATTTTCTGCCTTTTCTGCTGCCAACCTGTCAATGACATCAAGCTGCATCCATATATAAGGAACTTTTAATTCTATGGCTTCATCTACTATTGGTGCTACTTTATTTGAACGACGAAATATATCCACTAGATCAACTTTTTTAGGTACATCATTTAAGCAGCTATAAGTAACTTCACCATTAATAAAATCGCCTTTAGCGTTTGGGTTTACGGGATAAACTTTATATCCTTGTAATTGAAGAAATTTCATTACTCTCCAACTAGCTCTGCTTGAACCTCTTGGACTAGCGCCAACAAGTGCGATTGTATTTACTCTATTAAATAAATCTTTTAACATTTTATCTGAATAATATAAATTACTATTCAAAATCTATTCCTCAGTTATAGACTTATCTCTTGGTATTTGATTCCAAACAGGTTCTCTTTTTTCAATAAAGGCATCAAATCCTTCTGCAGCATCAGTATCCATAACATTCTTTGCCATGAGTGGACCAGCGTATGAGTAAGCATCACTTATACCCAACTCTAGTTGTTTATAAAATGCAGATTTACCAAGTGATAGTCCATATGCACTTTTTGATGATAGCTTTTCTGCTAGTTCGTTAACTGATTTATTGAGGACGTTATCAGCAACAACCTTGTTTATTAAGCCAATTTCTTCAGCCCGCTTTGAATTAATAAAATCACCAGTGAATAACATTTCTAAAGCGTGTTTACGACTTACATTCCTACTTACAGCCACAGCAGGTGTGGTGCAGAATAGACCATTATTTATACCTGATGTAGCAAAAGTAGCTGAAGAAGCCGCAATAGCTAAGTCACACGTGGCTACTAACTGACAGCCAGCTGCTGTGGCAATGCCTTGTACTTTGGCTATAACCGGCTGTGGCAACTTAAGTATGGATAACATTACCGAACTACATTTAGTGAAGAGCTGCTTCTGATAGTCTATTGTATAGTTTGATCGCATATCTTTAAGATCATGACCTGTACAAAAAGCTTTGCCATTAGCCGATAAAATAACAACTCTTAGCGATTGATCATTAGCTATCATATCAAGTGCATTTTGAAGTTCGGTAAGCATCTCAATAGAGAGAACATTCATTTTTGCTGGTCTATCAAGTGTTAATTCAATTATCGAATCTTTAATTTTTTTTGTTAAATGATTAGGTGAATGATTATCCGTAGTTTGATTATTCATGAATTTCACTTTATTTTA
The DNA here is from genome assembly GCA_029243445.1 of Alphaproteobacteria bacterium. The sequence continues at coordinate 3,017 of JAQWSA010000060.1, read as the reverse complement.
TTGGAAACGTCGCTTTTGTTTCCTATTAGTTATCATCTGTAATTATTTGCGGTTATAGCATATACGAGTATCAATCTTAATATAGCGGTACTATATTACCGCTGCGCTAAGTGTTTAAAAAAAATGACCTTTTCATCATTGACATAATATTTTTAGTAACATAGATAGTCCACACTGTCAGTGAAAATTAATTCAAGAACAAAATCGGAAATAAGTATTATGCCTCTTCCGGCCCAAAAAACGTATAGCGCTAAACCTTCTGAAGTTGAAGCTAAGTGGTGGATTATTGATGCAGAGGACTTAGTCCTAGGTCGAATGGCAGTTATTGTAGCTGATCGATTGCGTGGAAAACATAAAACCATGTACACGCCTAATATTGATTGTGGAGATCATATAGTAATCATAAATGCAGAAAAGGTTTATTTATCAGGTAATAAAAAAGATAACAAAACCTACTATAGGCACACTGGTTATCCTGGAGGCATTAAAAGTAGAACAGCTAGACAAATTTTAGAAGGACCACATTCTGATAGGGTTGTTCGTAAAGCTGTCGAACGTATGCTACCCAAGACTAAAATGGGCCGAGCACAATTGCGTAAACTTAAGGTTTATTCTGGTACTGATCATCCGCATGAAGCTCAGTTGCCTGAGGTTATCGATGTGAGTGGATTAAACAGCAAAAATAAAAGGAAAGGGTGACTATGACCGATGAAACGGCCCAAGTCTCTAATTCGTTGGAAGACGAACTACCCACTCCAGTCAGCCAAGAGCCCTTAATTGATGATTTGGGAAGAACATACGCTACTGGGAAACGAAAAGATGCTGTAGCAAGAGTATGGATAAAACCTGGTACTGGAGCTTTAACAGTAAATGGTCGTGAGGGCGGGGTCTACTTTGCCAGGCCTGTTCTTCGTATGATTCTATCGCAGCCTTTTCAAGTGACAGAGCGTCTCGGCCAGTATGATATAGTATGTACTGTTGCTGGCGGGGGCCTTTCAGGGCAGGCTGGTGCAGTACGACATGGACTATCAAAGGCACTTAGTCTTCGGGAGCCCGCTTTAAGATCAGCGCTTAAAAAAGCAGGAATGCTAACGCGCGATTCACGAGTTGTTGAGCGTAAAAAATATGGGCGAGCCAAGGCTCGACGCAGTTTCCAGTTTTCCAAGCGTTGATTTGTATTCCCTTATTATCTATTTAAAAACAAGGAGTTAGACGATTTTAACTCCTTGTTTTTATAGAAGTGTAAAAGATTTAAAGTGGCAGAAACCTTTGACTTTCCAAAATTTAAACTCACAGGAAAAGCACAAATGAGTCACTTGTAGTTTCCAGTTTCCAGTTTTCAGTTTTTAGTTTTTTATTTTGAGGTTATGATTTAACTTCACTCCACTAAAGTTAGACTCCCCAAATTCTCTAGAATATGCCAGAGTTTTTGTATGAGAAAACTTGCCATCACCGTTGAATAGTGAAGTCACAAACTTGACACAAAGTTAAAGAATACGTAATAACCCGTTGAAATCATTATTAAAAACTAAGTTTCCACTTCTCCAAGCGCTAAGCTTTCCCGAATTAGTTTAGCTTTATTTTTTCGTGGTAGGTGGTGGTGGAGAATGCACAGTATTTCGCCGAGTGATGCCAAATGAGAGAGGTTCAACGGTATCGTGGACCTTCATTAAGCCTGAAGCATTACCGATGGAAAAGATTGAAATTCACTTGGGCAGTTTTCATAAAGAGATGGAAGTTTGGAAATCTGCAATTCTTTCCTAATTCTTACAATAATCTCCAACACCTTACCCTTTCTGCTAAACCCGTGAAAAAGTTGTATTTATTATAATCTTCTTTATTAATAATTTCTCAACAATCTATTAATTAATCCATTTGACCAAAGACACTGATCTCTATAGCTAGTAATTAATTAATATTAGAGGAATAGATTATGCGTGCTGCATTTTACGATAAACTTGGTCAAGCTAAAGAGGTTCTCACTGTTGGAGAACAGCCCACACCTCAGCCCAGATCTGGCGAAGTAAGAGTTAAATTGCAGACATCTGGAGTTAACCCGTCCGACACTAAAGCTCGTCTACGCGGCCGAGGTGGATCAATACCGTTTCCGTTAATTATTCCACAGAGTGATGGCGCCGGCGTGATAGACGCTATCGGTGAAGAGGTGAATGATCAACGACTCGGCAAACGGGTCTGGCTCATGAATGGACAATGGCAGCGTCCCTTTGGCACAGCGGCAGAGTATATCTGCGTTGAATCTAAATACGTAATTGAATTGCCTGATGATGTTGATATGGCTGTAGGAGCTTGTTTCGGAATTCCATTCCTTACCGCTCATCGTGCTGTAATGTTTGATGGGTCGGTTTCTGATGAGACAATTCTTGTTCAAGGTGGAGCCGGTGCAGTTGGTTCTTATGCAATTCAGATTGCCAAGTTTTATGGAGCGCGGGTCATCACTACTGTCAGCTCAGATGAAAAAGCTGAATATGTCCGCAATATCGGTGCTGACGAAGTCATTAACTACCGGACCGAAGACGTGCCTGAGCGTATTACTGCTATGACAAAGGGGCGGGGCGTAGATCGTATCGTTGAACTTAATATTTCCTCGAATGGACCAATGTATGACAAGATACTATCACAGGGGGGGACAGTGATTGTCTATGGAACCCATGAAATGGTTGCTAGTTTTATGGCGCAGAATTTCTTCACTAAGTGGGCTTCGTTTAAGGGATTTCTTGTTTATACGATTGACGACGCTCAACGTCTTGAAAGTGTGGCATCACTCAATAAGATGTTGGTAGATGGTGCCCTGAAAACAACGATTGCAAAACGTTTCTTTCTTAATGATATTGTAGCGGGACACGAGATGGTAGAATCCGCCAGGCATATTGGTAATGTAGTTATTGATGTTAGTTAGGTTTAATGATCAAGATTATCAAAACTTAATATGCTAACCGATAAGGTATTATAAAATATTTTTAGCCAATGACCTACGCAGATTAAAATTCTCTAAATGT
>JAQWSA010000059.1 GCA_029243445.1 Alphaproteobacteria bacterium | reverse complement strand
TGATAATGATACTAGAAACGATATCTGGTATAAACATTGGATAGCCGAGGGTATGAGAAGCTTAGAATCTACGCTCAACTCTAGTTCATCGACAGGGGAGTATTGCTTTGGAGATGATTTGACAATGGCTGATTGTTGTTTGGTTCCGCAAGTATATAATGCCAAGCGTTTTAGTTGTGATTTGACCAGTTACAAAACGGTGATGAGAATAAATGACGCTTGTATGAAATTACCATATTTTGAGCAGGCAGTACCAGAGAACCAACCAGATGCTGCGTAATAGTCAGTCTTTGTATATTTAAAAAACCTATAAAAATTTATTAAATATTATTTTGCCTTTAATTTTTTTAAAGCTTCGGCTTTTATGTCTTGAGATCTTAACCATTGAGGTGAACCAACACTTAGCTTTTTAGTGGCTCGGTCTGATAAAACTTTAGCACTTTGGTAATTACCAGATAGTAATTGAAATTCTGCTTGAGAAAGCACCATTTCTCCCATCATACCTAGGCGTCCATTAACTATACTAAGAAGTCTCCATATTTCTAATATGTCTGGTTCTTGAGTTGATGCTAAACTAAGGTGTGCTTTAGCCTTTTGTATAAGTATAGGGGTGTTTAACTCAATTTGGGCTTTGGCTAGGTTTATACGAAGTAATGGTTCTTTTGGTGCTAGTTGTATAGATTTGTTATAAGGTAATAGAGATTCTTTTATTCGACCATTTTCGAAAAGCATCTGACCTTTTAGTTCATAAAAAAATGGATTATTAGGTTCTTTTTTTATGAGTTCTTGGATGATCGGTAAAGCTTTTATCAAATCCCCTATTAAATAGTTAGCAATGGACCGGGCGTAAATAGCTGGTTGTGCATTATCAGTTCCCAATGGATAAATTTTAAACACTTTTTTGTGGGGTAACGTGAATCCTATAATTTTAGCTCGCATCATTTCAAAGTCTATAATCTGAGATTTATTACTTTTCACCTCAGTATAACGAGATAAAAGAAGATGATTTTCAACTAATTTTATACGGTCACTTGTTACTGGATGGCTTGATAAGTAGGGGCTTTTTTGTCCTCTCATCAATAGTTTGTTATTATTAATTTTTTCTAAAAATGTTTTTAAACCTTTTGCTGATTGACCTGTTGTATCGAGATATTTAAGTGCAGCGCTGTCCGCTGATGCTTCTTGAATACGGTTGTATTTAAGTATTTCTGCTATTGTTAAACCTCTGCCTGCTTTGACAACAGCAGCGCCAGCTGCGACATCATTAGTTTCAATACCTATGGCTGCCCCTAAAAATAGGGATAAAGCGCTTTTTATTTTAGCTCTTTCAAGATTCTCATGAATGCGAGGGAGATGGCCACCGGATATATGTCCTACTTCATGAGCCAGCACCCCAATTACTTCATTAGGGTTTGAAGCTTTAATTAATAAGCCTGTATTAATAAAAATATTTTGTCCACCTAGGACAAAGGCATTTACTTGTAAGTCATTAACGACACGGATTTTAATATTATCGGCAGTTAGCCCGGCTGAATTAAAAATGGGTTTTGCGTAGCCTCGAATAATATTCTAAATTTCTGCATCGCGGACAATACTAAACTGGTTGCTATGGCATTGCTGTGTTTCAGAAAAAACAAAAAATATAGTAACAATTAAGAGTAATGTTTTCACGGGCCCTTGCATTTTTTGCTCCATACATATGTCAACAACTTAATTCCGTGATATTACTCGGTCAATTAGCCTGTTATATAAAGTTATTATACTTATATTTATTTTGTAATATGATAATTATTATTAATGTAGGCTTCATCAGTAGTTAAATCTGTTCACACTTGTAGTTAAAAAAATGACATTAAAAGTATCAAATCGCGGTATGATAAACCCTTTCATAGTTATGGATGTTATGAGATCTGCGAATCAACTAGAAGAACTAGGGGCGGATGTAGTACACTTAGAAGTTGGACAACCAAGTACGCCTGCACCATTAAAAGTTATTGAGGCTGCGCAAAAGGCTATAGATAAACAGGTTCTGGGTTATACCGATTCACTTGGTCTACCTTTTCTAAGAGAACGTATTGCTGAGCACTATGAAACCTTCTACGGATTATCAATTAATCCATCACGTATCGTAGTTACTACCGGCTCATCGGGTGGATTTTTATTATCATTTCTTTCCGCATTTGAACCAGGTGATAGAGTTGCTTTGGCTGCTCCAGGTTATCCAGCTTATAGAAATATATTGATTGCTTTAGGGGTGGAGCCAGTACTCTTAGAAACTACCGCTTTAGATAGATATCAACCAACTACAGAGTTACTAGAAAACAACGGAAAACTTGATGGATTAATACTAGCCAGTCCATCAAACCCAACAGGTACTATGATTTCCAGAGAGGAAATGAAGCAATTAGTCACTTGGTGCAGTGATGAAGGTATAAGATTGATTTCTGATGAGATATATCATGGGATCACCTATGGAACTAAATCTGAGACGGTAGCCAGTTTAGATGAAAACGCTATTATTATTAATAGTTTTTCTAAATACTTTTCGATGACCGGTTGGCGTTTAGGATGGATTATAGTACCGGAAGAATTGATGAGGTCGATAGAATGCCTTTCACAAAACATATTTATTTCATCGCCAACACTTTCTCAGTATGCTGGAGTAGAAGCTTTCAATAGTTCTGAAGAAATTCTGGCAAATGTAGAACGATATTCAAAAAATCGTGAAACCTTGTTAAAATATTTACCTTCTGTTGGATTTAGTAATATAGCTCCTTCTGATGGAGCTTTTTATCTATATGCCGATATAACAAGCCTATCTGATAACAGCGAGGTATTTTGCCGTAGGATGCTATCTGAAGCTTTAGTTGCCACTACGCCCGGCGTAGATTTTGATCCGTTTAATGGTAACAGGTATATAAGATTTTCTTTTTCCGGTTCTGAAGCAGATATTATAACTGCATGTGAACGTTTAAGTAACTGGAAACAATAGATTATATTATCTGTTTATTGATAATACAATTATTTTTTAAGTGTTGCGGCTCCACCACCCTGAACGACGTGGTCGCTTCTGTTCTGTTTCTTTAGAGACATTTTTATCAACTTGGCTTTCTTTGTTAGTTGTTTCATTACTGTCATTAGTAATTTGTTTTTTTGTAGACGGGGCTTCAGAATTTTTTAGTTTTTCCGGTGAAGAATCATCTTTCTTTGCGATTTGCGTAGTTTTACTTGAATCATTATCGGTATTTTTAGTTCGACGACGTCTAGTTCGACGTTTTTTAGGCTTAGAATCGCTATCACGATCACCTAAATCATCGGTCGCACTGCTTTCTGTTTTGTTAGATTGTTCGTCGCTACTATTTTCTTTTATGTTTTTATTATTACTATCAGTAATGTTATCTATGGTGTTGTTTGCAGTATTTATTTCATCACTTGTAGTGGTATCAACTTTGTTCGTTGTTGAAACATCATCTGCTTTTCTTCTTCTTCTTCCACCTCGTCTTCCTCGACGCCTCGTCGTCGACCGGGCGGAGTCTTTGTTTTCCTCATTTAGGTTTTCTGGAATCTCATCAGTAGTTTTTAAAGATTCGCTTTTTTCATTAACATCGTTTTGTTCATCCGAATTTTTCACTCGACGTGCAGGCTTCCGTCTACGTGAACGATCCTCTTCTTCTTTTGAAATTATTTCAATATTTCTGCTATCTATGGTTTCGGATATTTTTTCATCGATAGCTGCATTAGAGTTTAAGCGATCCATAATATAATCTGGAGGTGTCAGGTCCGTATCAACTGTTATAAGTACTTTCATATTATGTCGTTGTTCTATAGAAACTATCATGTCTCTTTTGTTATTTAGTATATACAGAGCAACATCAGCGGGTACTTTAACGTTAACTGATTTGGAGCGGTTTTTGGCCCCTTCTTCTTCAATTGCACGTATAACTCTTAATGCAGTTGATTCAGTTGATCTTACATAACCACTACCCCCACATCTCACACAGATCTGTGCACTGGCTTCGTGGATGCTTGGCCTTAAACGCTGCCGAGATAGTTCAAGTAAACCTAATGTAGAAATGCGCCCTATCTGAATACGCGCCCTATCTATTTTCATTGCCTCTTTCATTCGTCTTTCGACTGCTGTTATGTTTCGACCTTCTTCCATATCAATGAAATCAATAACAACTAATCCTGCGAGGTCACGTAAACGTAGTTGACGAGCTACTTCATCAGCGGCTTCTAGGTTGGTTCTTCTTGCAGTTTGTTCAACATTTCTTTCTCGTGTGGCGCGACCCGAATTGACATCTATTGCCACTAAAGCTTCAGTCGGATTTATGACAATATATCCACCAGATCTTAGTCTTACAATTGGATCATATATTTCATCGAGCTGAGATTCGATTTTATGCAGGTTAAAAAGTGGGGTATTAAGATCGGTATGTTTTTTTACTCGTTTGGCGTGAGAAGGCATCATGGTGCGCATAAGCGACCGTGCCGTTTTATAGGCGAGCTCTCCGTCTACAATAACTTCTTCAATTTCACGATTGTATACGTCTCTTAGGGAACGTTTTATGAGGTCTCCCTCTTCATAGATTAATGCAGGTGCAGAAGACTGTAATGTTTGTTCGCGAATATCATCCCATGAGCGTCGAAGATATTCATAATCTCTACGAACTTCTGCCTTGTTTCTTTCTACGCCGGCGGTACGCATTATGACTGCCATACCCTCTGGAATTACTAGGTCGGCCATAATGGTTTTCATACGTTTTCTATGCGCAGGATTAGATATTTTTCTACTAATTCCACCACCACGCGAAGTATTTGGCATTAATACACAGTAACGCCCTGGTAAAGAGAGGTAGGTAGTTAGGGCTGCGCCTTTATTTCCTCGTTCTTCTTTAACCACTTGTACCAATAGAATTTGACGTCTTTTAATAACTTCTTGTATCTTATACATTCTTGTTAATTGCCTTAACCGTTTTCGATGAGCATCACCGAGTTCAGCAATATCGTCTTCTGCGTTATCTCCTATAACTTCAACCGGATTACTTTCACTTTCTGCGTTATCATTAATATCTTCATTTTTAAATTCATCGATATCTATTTCATCTATTTCGTCAGAAACGTCTGATTTAGCTATTAGCGCCTCTTTATCTTCAACGGGTATGCGATAGTAATCAGGGTGGATCTCGCTGAAAGCTAGAAAACCATGGCGATTTCCTCCAAAATCTACAAATGCTGCCTGCAGTGAAGGCTCAACCCTCGTTACTTTGGCTAGATATATGTTACCCTTGAGTTGACTTTTGGTAGTAGTTTCGAAGTCAAATTCTAGAAGCTCGGTATCATCTGCTACTACAACTCTTGTTTCTTCGGCATGAGTTCCATCAATAAGCATTCTTTTCGTCATTCTACTCGCTCCACGGCAGTAATACCTATATTCATGCGATTTATGAATAAGGTATTTACCGCTTTATGCGAAGTTTGGTGGATTCTCTCCAACCGTAGAACGGTGTAAAGTTTACACCAGTACGGCGAGATTTATTTCTACCACCTAGCCAGAAGAGTATGATTTTCTTCGGCAAACTTCGATGTTACAACAATATTAAATTACTACTATGCAGATTTACAAGGCGACTATCGGTTTTTACCCAGCTAGAACCAAAACAGTTGTAACAGTTTAACATAGATAAGCCGCTTAATGTATACACCACACAAAACTTTATTAAGCTATTTTCTATTAATAAGATAGCGATGTCGGTTGGCTACGACAATGCTATTAATGCAATCTAATATAATTAAGCTTATTGCGATACACATGTATGCTAGGATATATGTACTAGATGATCGCATTTTATTGCACTCGTCTTAGGGATTTAACGAGAATTATCCATTCTGTACTTACTGCCTTACTAGTAATCCAATTTTTATTATTGAGCATTGTAACTAGTGCTTCAGAGGCTATGTCAACTAAAGTCCAAGACCTACGCATAGGATTAAACAAATCTACGACAAGATTAGTAATAGAGCTTGATCAAAAAATTAGCCCACAAGTATTTGGTTTAGCAAATCCTTATCGTATAGTTATAGATTTACCTGAGGTCGAATTTACACTTCCAAATCAAAGGCTTAGTATTAAAGGGGGTGTTATAGATCGTTTGCGTTATGGAGCTTTTAAACCAGGATCAAGTAGACTAGTACTCGATTTAAACACTTCGGCAAAGGTATCAAAAAAATTCATACTATCACCTGATTCAAATAATAATTGGAGATTAGTAATAGATTTATCACCCACTAATCATAAAGAGTTTGTATCTATGATGCGGCCTAATCCAGCCGTTAAAGAAATGCAATCAATACACAGAAAATCTATACCTATAGTGCCAAAGGCTCTTGATATACCTACTATAGTTATTGATGCCGGTCATGGTGGTATAGATCCAGGAGCAATTGGTGTATCTGGAGTACATGAAAAAGACATTGTTTTATCTTACGCAAAAGAAATAAAACGACAGTTGGAAATAAGAGGTGGGATAAAGGTTTATCTCACCCGTGACAAAGATATATTTATACCCTTACAAGATAGAGTAAAATTTGCCCGAAGCGTGGATGCTGATTTGTTTATATCTTTGCACGCTAATAGCCATAAAAATTCTAAAACAAATGGGTTTTCGGTCTATACTTTATCAGAAAAAGCATCTGATGCTGAAGCTCAGGCATTAGCCGCTAAAGAAAATAAGTCAGATGTTATAGGTGGTCTAGATTTAGGTGCATATAGTAATGATGTTCAAAATATTTTGATTGATTTTACGCAGGCTAAAACAAATGAACTTTCGGTTATTTTAGCACGAGATAATCTGATTTCTGAAGCTTCATTTTCTGTAAAGTTGCTAAATAGACCATGGCGTTCGGCAGGTTTTGCTGTTTTGAAAGCTCCAGATATACCATCGGCTTTAATTGAATTGGGGTATCTTACTAACAAGGAAGAGGAAGGGCAGTTACAAAATAAGAATTATAGGAAAAGTCTCAGTACCGCCATTGTTCGCTCTTTATTTAAGTACTTAAAAAATAACTAATGTAAATGATTACTATTGATTTTATTAAAATCCATAAATTTGCCATAATTTTGCTATTTTTAGGCTGGAACTGGACATGAGCTAGGGTAGAAAATTGAAAATAAAAACATATCTATGGTAAAAATCCCTCGTAATAAATTATTGAGTTGGTTGGGCTATTTATTTGGTGTCGTGTTTTTTGGGGGACTTGTCCTTGTAGTAACGACAATTTGGATATTCTGGCAATACGGCCGTGATTTACCTGATTATCGACAACTCACGAATTATAGTCCTCCCGTTACTACGAGAGTTCATGCAGGAGATGGTAGCTTATTAGCTGAGTATGCTATAGAAAAAAGGGCATTTGTTCCCGTTTCTAGCATACCGAAACAGGTCATAAATGCTTTTTTATCAGCAGAAGATAAAAACTACTATGAACATCCAGGAATTGATATTTTTGGTGTACTGCGAGCCTTACTAACTAATTTACGCAATTACGGTAAAGGCAGGAGGCCAGTTGGTGCATCAACTATTACTCAGCAAGTAGCTCAAAACTTTTTGCTGACAAAAGAAGTTTCTATAAAACGAAAAATACGAGAAGCAATTATTTCGTTTCGTATGGAAAGAGTATTTTCTAAAGATCAAATTCTTGAGCTTTATTTAAATCAGATATATCTGGGGTTTGGATCTTATGGTGTTGCAGAAGCAGCAAATAATTATTTTGCGAAATCACTCGATCAATTGATATTAGAGGAAATTGCTTTTTTAGCAGCTTTACCCAAAGCTCCTAATAATTATAATCCTCGGCGTTATTATGATGCTGCTGTTGGAAGGCGTAATTATGTTATAGGTCGGATGATTGAAGATGGTTATATCACCAAAGAATTTGGTCTAACTGCTAAAGGTTCTCCTCTACAAATAGTACAACCGAATAAATCCCCAAGTATTGATGCTCCCTATTTTGCAGAAACGGTTAGAAGGGAACTTGCCACTCGCTACGGAAATAAAACTCTGTATGAGGGAGGCTTATCTGTCAGAACAACATTGGACCCTCGATTACAAAAAATAGCTGTAAATGAGTTATGGAATGGATTGGTGGCCTACGATAGGCGACATGGTTGGAGAGGGCCTTATAGTAAATTACATACTATGGATGGATGGGCTAAAAATCTAGGTAAAATTAATTTACCGAGAGATTTAATAGACTGGTTTCCTGCTGTAATATTGAATATTGACGAAAAGAATAGCATAGCAACAATTGGTTTTGCTGACGGCCAAAGAGGGTCTCTGCCGTTATCAGAAATAAAATGGGCTCGAGCTTGGAAAAAAGGACAAAGACTTGGACCAAAAGTACGTAAAATTTCACAGGTATTAGAACTATTAGATATTGTTTTGGTAAAAAAAGTAAAAACAGTAAAAAAAGATCTTAGAGGAAACACTTATTATCCAAATATATGGAGTTTATACCAAATACCAGATGTAAATGGTGCGATTGTTGCTATTGACCCACACACTGGTCGGGTTCTTGCAATGTCAGGAGGTCTAGAATATGAGAAAAGTGAATTTAATCGGGCGACTCAAGCATGGCGTCAACCCGGTTCAGCTTTTAAACCATTTGTTTATTTGGCTGCTTTAGATAGTGGATTCACTCCATCCACCCTAGTTCTTGATGCTCCTTTTGTAATTGATCAGGGACCAGGTATGCGAAAGTGGAAGCCGGCTAACTATTCAAAGAAATTTTATGGCCCTAGTCCAATGCGATTGGGAATTGAGAAATCTCGGAATTTAATGACGGTACGACTAGCTCAAACAGTGGGTATAGAAAAAGTTATTAGATATGCAGAAGATCTAGGAGTTATGGATAAAACACCCAGGCAGCTAAGTATATCAATTGGAGCTGGGGAGACTACTCTGTTGCGCTTAGTTACAGCCTATTCGATAATAGTTAACGGTGGAAAGAAAATTACACCTTCGCTTATTGACCGCATTCAGGATAGGCACGGAAAAACTATATTTCGTCATGATAGGCGCTTATGTGAATCTTGCCAGAATATAATTTGGTCAGAAAATAAAAAACCTCCAAATTTGCCTGATCCACGTGCTAAAATATTAAATCCCGCAACAGCATATCAAATGGTGTCCATGCTTCAAGGTGTTATCGAACGTGGAACGGGCATTCGTATTAAAACAGTTGGTAAACCACTAGCTGGTAAAACTGGCACTACTAATGATTCTATGGACACTTGGTTTGTAGGGTTTTCTCCCGATCTTGCTGTAGGAGTATATGTTGGTTTTGATAACCCTAAACCATTGGGCTACGGTGAAACGGGTTCTTCAGTATCTGCACCTATATTCCGTGACTTTATGAAAGCTGCTCTAGAAGGTAGATCAGCGATTCCATTTAGAGTTCCTCCAGGAATACGTTTAGTAAGAGTGAATGCAGCTACTGGCGTTGTGGCAAAACGAGGCGATAAAAGTTCTTTTTTGGAAGCTTTTAAGCCTGGGACAGAACCTATGG
>JAQWSA010000058.1 GCA_029243445.1 Alphaproteobacteria bacterium | reverse complement strand
GCATTTCTAGTGATGTTGCTAATAACTGTTGGCGCTATCAATTTGAGTTTATCTAGGGAATGAATATGTTCCAACATAGCCAATCGTAAAAATCTATTTTCTATAACATAACCCAAAGGTTCGTTACCAATTTCTCGATGGTCATAATGCAAAAAAAGCATGGAATCGCCATCGCTGACTCGAATATCATTTATGGGGCATATATAAGGATCAACAGCCTCCCAGAGGCCTATACCTTTTAATACATGAGCGCTGCCATTCGCTATAGCCGTAGCGCGTCCGTCAAATTCTGGAGTTATAGTACTATGCGGATCAACTCTATCAACAATAATAACTGGTAAGCCAGCACTGGCTAAAGTAATTCCAAGAGTAAGCCCAACTAGCCCACCACCAACGATAAGCGCTTCAACATCAATAATATTATCATTTCTATTAGTTGAGGTCATACTTAAGAATCTACGAATATAAAACTTATGTCCAGCATACCTTTTGTCGCAACCTAGTATTAGTCATTACAAATTGCCTTTTATTTAAGCAATATATTTTCTTTGCCTAAATATTAATCATTATTAACTATTATGAAATCATCATATTTCTAATTATCGTTTATTAACAACGGTTTATAGAAATTCTATATAATTGGCACGGTTCTTGAATTAATAATTATGAGTAATTCAAAACAAATACATTAAAGGGGTATTTCATGAAAATGGTTGTGGCAATAATTAAGCCGTTTAAGCTCGATGAAGTGCGTGATGCATTAACCGATCTTGGGTTGCAAGGGCTAACAGCGACAGAGGTAAAAGGGTTTGGCCGTCAAAAGGGTCATACCGAAATATACCGTGGCGCTGAGTATGAGGTGAGTTATCTCCCTAAAGTTAAGGTCGAGGTGGTCATAGAAGATCATCTTACCGACCAAGTTGTCGAAACAATCTCAAAGACGGCGAACACAGACAAGATAGGTGATGGAAAAATATTTGTGACTGAAGTTCACAGCGCTCTGCGAATCCGAACCGGAGAAACTGGTTCAGATGCCATCTAAATATAAGTGTCGGACATAAAAAAGGAATAATATGATGTTTAAAACTATAATTTATACAGCTGCTTCAGCTTTGGCAGTGCTTTCTAGTTCAGTACCAGCCTTTGCACAGGAAAATAGTCTTGGCAGCGGTGATACCGCCTGGATACTAACTGCAACAGCTCTTGTACTGTTTATGACACTACCCGGCTTAGCTTTGTTTTACGCAGGTCTTGTTAGAGCACAAAACGTTGTTTCTGTTCTTATGAACTGTTTTGCTATTGCATGTGTTATGTCAATTGTTTGGCTTATTGCAGGTTACTCAATAGCATTTGGGGACGGTGGTTCAGGAAATCTAGTGTGGGGCGGTCTTGGTAAATCATTCTTATCGGGTGTTAGTTTTGACACTTTATCCGGGTCTATTCCAGAATCCCTATTCTTCACATTTCAGATGACCTTTGCCATCATCACTCCTGCTTTAATAGTTGGGGCATTTGTAGAAAGAATACAATTTTCTTTTGTTATCATATTTTCAGTGTTTTGGGTGCTACTTGTTTACGCGCCAGTCGTGCACTGGGTCTGGGGCGGCGGTTTCCTAGCCGATAAAGGAGTAATTGATTTTGCTGGCGGCATAGTTGTCCACGTAACGGCCGGGGTGTCAGCGCTAGTCCTAGCCATTATGCTAGGAAGCAGAAAAGGATTCCCTAATGATCTTCAACCACCACACAATCCTGGCATGACCATGATAGGAGCTGCTATGCTTTGGGTGGGGTGGTTTGGCTTTAATGGCGGCTCGGCGTTGGCCGCTGATGGTGCAGCCGGAATGGCCATGACAGTAACACATATTTCTGCTGCTGCTGGCGCCATAGCCTGGTCTTCTGTAGAAATAATACTTTATAGAAAAGCAAGCCTCATTGGAGCGGTTACCGGAATGGTAGCTGGTTTAGCAACAATTACTCCTGCTTCTGGGTCAGTTGGCCCCGTTGGCGCTCTAATACTCGGGCTCGCAGGTGGCGTACTATGTTTTACGGTCACACAAATGGTAAAGAAAAAATTCAATATTGATGACTCACTTGATGTGTTTGCTGTTCACGGCGTAGGAGGAGCTCTAGGTACTTTACTAGCTGCTATATTCGTAACCACTAGCCTAGGCGGTGTTGGATTAGCAGAGGGGCAAACGGTCGCGAGTCAACTTGGTGTTCAAGCCTACGGTGTGTTAGCAGTCGTTATTTGGGCAGCCTTAATAACCTGGATATTAGTAAAAGTATTATCTACCTTTGTTAGGTTCAGGGTGAGTAAAGATGATGAAGAGCAGGGCCTAGATCTGGCGATGCACGGTGAACGTGGATACCACAATCTATAATGTAGTTAGAAACTTAAAATATATAGGTCTTTATTAGATCATAGATAATAGGGGAAATTATCCAATAAACCTTAGGATATGGATCTCCAAACTTAGGCCCGGCTCTTCTTTAGTAGCCGGGCTTATTTTTTACTTTAATCAATATAATTTCTGATTTTTCAAGGTCAGAGCGAAAATTTTCGCGGATATAAAGTAAAAAATAAGCAAAAAAAATAATAATTATGCTTGAGTCAAATCTTAAAATATGGCTACAACACTCTGAGTCTTATATGATTTTATATTTATTCTTGCTAAAACCTTGGCAAACCATAATCGATTAGCCAATGCATAATGACATACTTGATAAACTAACTGATTACCCATTCGACCGTTTGAGGGAGCTATTGTTTGACGTAGATCCTCCTGCGAACACGCCACCCGTCTATATGCAAATAGGTGAACCGAAACACTCCGCCCCAGATTTTATTAAAAATATTCTAATTGAGAATATGGAGGATTGGGGCAAGTACCCTCCTCCTAATGGTACCGATGGTCTTCGTTTGGCGATCTCAAATTGGCTCACTAATCGTTACAAGTTGCCAGAAGACCTAATAGATCCGGAACAAAATATTGCGGTGGTATCTGGAACAAGGGAAGCTCTCTTTATGGCAGCACTTTTAGCGGTGCCAGAGAAAAAAATGGGCTCCAAGCCTTTAGTCTTAATGCCCAACCCATTTTACCAAGTTTATATAGGCGCTGCAGCGATAGCGAGATCTAAAATAATTCTATTATCAGCAGGACCAGAAACTGGTTTTCAACCAGATTTTTCTACAATTGAACCAAATATACTTGAGCGGACAGCCCTAGCTTATATAAATAGTCCAGCAAATCCGCAAGGTTCAATAGCCGACATAGATTTCTTAGTTCATGCTGCTGAATTAGCACAAAAGTACGACTTCGTTCTTGCTATAGACGAGTGCTATTCAGAAATTTACACTAAAAGTGCGCCCCCCGGTGGTCTTTCTGCTTGCAGAGAACTCGCTAACAACTGTCGAAATATATTAGTTTTCCATAGCCTCAGCAAGCGTTCAAACGTGCCGGGTCTTAGATCCGGTTTTGTTGCGGGTGACCCAAATCTAATAAAAAAGTTTTTACGTTTGCGTCAGTATGGTGGTGCTCAAATTCCTTTGCCCATTATGCGAGCATCAGAAGCTTTATGGAAAGATGAAGAACATGTTGAAAAAAGCAGGGATCTTTACCGTGAAAAATTTGATTTTGCACTAGAAACCCTGAATGGAGACTTAGGGGCCAATCGTCCTGGGGGAGGATTCTATCTCTGGCTTAACGTAGGTGACGGGGCAAATGCAGCAAAGAAATTATGGAAAGAATCAGGGGTTAGAGTTTTACCTGGTGAATTTCTAGCCAAAGAAGGTGCTAATGGATCAAATCCAGGCAAGCAATTTATTCGTGTCGCTCTCGTTCATGATTTAAAGACTACGCGGAACGCAATTACTCAAATACATGAAACTCTAATAAAGTAGCATATATAAAGAAAGGACCGACGAACCATGATTGCTAGAGTAGACAATGGTCAAATGCGCGGTAGGTTTGTTCGCGGAGTTTCAAGTCAGATTTCAATTTTGCCAGAGCCCGTTCGCAACTTTTTAAGACGACGGTTTATCGAAACCTTAGGGCTTTTATTATTATCTTCAGGCATCGCATTTGCAATATCACTGGTAGATTATAATAGTCTGGATCCGTCCATTAATAGTGCTAGTGACGGTCCCGTTAAAAACATATTAGGGGTTTATGGGGCAGCTATATCTGACTTGGCTCTTCAGTATTTTGGCCTATCGTCAATTTTACTATCTTTAATTGCCCTAACTTGGGGCGTAAAACTGCTGCGTCATCAACCATTAAATCACTTGGGATGGCGACTTCTTGCCCTGCTACTTTCAATTTTAATGACCTCATATAGCCTTAACTATCTTGCCACCCCTAAATTTTGGCCATTGCATTTGCATTCCGGACTAGGAGGAACTTTTGGTTATCTAGCCTATAATCTAACTTCCAATATAGCTGCTATTAATAATATTCCCCAACATTATTTAGGACTAGGCTCTAGTATAATAGCCATTATAAGTTTTTTAAGTGCTCTAGCTTTAAACTGGAGTGATTGGCAAAAATCACCATATATTTTAAGGTTAATAATAAACATATTTAAACATATTTTTTCATGGACCATAAGAAAGCCATTAATACTGGTTAGAGGAAAAAATATGGGATTTATGCCCACTTCTAAAAAAACAATAAAGACCCGCCAGGAACCGCAACCAATTAGAGCTCCAAGAGTTACAGGTTCAGACACAAAACAAGAACCCGGGATTGTTTCCACTTCAAAGAGAACACGGGTTGCTCCTCGCTCTAAAACGCTTAAACCTAGCCAACAAGCATTAACAGATAGACAAGCTAAACTTGAGCTTCTAGCTCCAGGGGAAGGTTATGAATTACCTTCGCTGGATTTATTAACAGAGACTAGTCTAACTACGAAGGCGTCTAGCCAAATTAGTGAAGAAGCATTAGAGCAAAATGCTCGTGTGCTAGAATCTGTTCTAGAAGACTTTGGTGTTTACGGCGAAATTGTACATGTCCGACCAGGACCGGTTGTTACACTTTATGAACTAGAACCAGCTCCAGGCACTAAAACGAGTAGAGTAATAGGTTTAGCCGATGACATTGCTAGATCAATGAGTGCCGTTTCTGTTCGTATCGCTGTTGTCCCCGGACGAAATGTTATAGGTATTGAACTACCAAATGCTAGTCGAGAACATGTTGGCCTCCGTGAACTTCTTGCGTCATCTACATTCGAAAAAAAATCAGGGGATCTAACTTTAGCACTAGGTAAGAATATTGGCGGCGAGCCAATGATGGTTGATCTAGCTCGTATGCCACACTTACTGATTGCAGGAACTACTGGCTCTGGAAAATCCGTCGGAATAAATGCCATGATCGCCTCACTCCTCTATAGAGTGCAGCCCGAAGAGTGCAGATTTATTATGATTGACCCCAAAATGCTTGAGTTATCAGTTTATGATGGAATACCTCATTTGCTTGCCCCAGTAGTTACGGAGCCTAAAAAAGCTGTAGTGGCACTTAAGTGGGTAACTAGAGAAATGGAAAATAGATATCGTTCTATGTCTAAACTTGGGGTAAGGAACATAGCTGGCTATAACCAACGCATTGAGCAAGCACGAAAAAAAGGTGAAATCCTTTCAAGAAAGGTTCAAACCGGATTCGATATAGAAAGCGGCAAACCCGTTTTTGAAGAACAACCATTCGATATGGTCCCTCTACCTTTTATCGTAGTTGTAGTTGACGAAATGGCAGACCTTATGTTGGTAGCTGGTAAAGAAGTTGAAGCTGCCGTGCAGCGTTTAGCACAAATGGCACGTGCAGCGGGCATACATCTTATCTTAGCCACACAAAGACCTTCCGTTGACGTTATAACTGGAACAATTAAGGCCAATTTACCAACGCGCATTAGTTTTCAGGTAACCACAAAAATAGATAGCCGAACTATTCTTGGCGAACAGGGAGCTGAGCAATTGCTGGGACATGGTGACATGCTATACATGGCAGGGGGCGGAAGAATTACGCGGATCCATGGACCTTTTGTTTCTGATTTAGAAGTGGAATCATTAGTTGCATTTCTAAAGGCTCAAGGAGAGCCAGATTATCTCGACGACGTGACAGAAGATGTAGATGTTGCTAATGGGATCCCGGGGTTCAATTCATCAGAAAATAATTCTAGTGATAAGTTATATGACCAAGCGGTTGCGCTGGTTGCTCGTGAGCAAAAGGCTTCCACAAGTTTCGTACAAAGACACCTTCAAATAGGCTATAATCGTGCTGCACGAATTATTGAACAAATGGAAAAAGAAGGTGTTGTTAGCACTGCTAATCACGTTGGGCGAAGAGAAGTGCTAGTAGCCGACCATAGCGGTGACTAATAATAACAGCCATAAAACTAATATAGCTATTTTGTTTGCTCGCAAAAATTTCATTTTTATAATATTTTAGTTGTATGAAAAAATATGCAACATCACTTTTATTTATTTGTTTTCTAGCTATCAGCAGTCACAGCTCTAACGCTGAATCTAAATTTACGATAGATAAATCAACGAGGTCAGATTTAAACAGAATAGAGAAGTACTTAAACGAATTAACTACCCTAGATAGCAGGTTTATCCAATTCTCTCAGCAAGGTGTTGTAGAGGGAAGGATCCGATTAAGTCGGCCCAATGCTGTGCGCATAGAATATGATCCCCCTACACCGGTATTTATGGTGGCTCGGGGCTCAACGTTAATGTACTATGACAAAGATCTACTGCAGACTAGTTATGTCCCCGTTAGTGAAACACCAATATTTTTTCTTCTAGAAGAAAAAATCAAGCTATCCCAAAAAATAATAGTAACTAACTTTGAACGTGGACCTGCCTCCATGAGGATAACCCTGCAAAAGGCTAAATTCCCTAATATGGGTTCTGTAACCTTAACATTTGAAGACGCGCCCCTAAGATTAGCTAAATGGCAAATCCAAGACATTCAAGGAAATAAGGTCGAAATTGCACTTCAAGGGCCTAAATTCGGTGTACTTCTTGATAAAGAATTATTTTCCTTAATTGACCCAGCGCCCAATATTAATATAGACGGCAGCGATTAGGCTTTCGTGCATCAAAGCTACATGCTAAAAAGCAAGTAACTGGATAATAATTATGTCTCACAATAATACAATTAAAAACCCTAGACCTCTTATTGGGGTGTCAGGAGAGCTCAAAGATTTTAATGGCTTTGATATTCAGTCGGCCGGTCATAAGTATGTTTATAGTGTAGTCGAGGCCTTCGGGGGTATGCCTGTAGTTCTTCCATCCTTCGCAAAAATAGCCGGTGATAATTTGTATTCTATTCATGAGTTAATAGACCGGCTAGACGGTATTATTCTTACGGGTGGCAGAGCCAATATCGAACCGCAGCACTACGGCGGAGCCCCATTTCGTCCTGAGACTTATCGTGATCCAGTGCGAGATTCTATAACTCTGCCTATGGTAAAAGCAGCTGTTGAAGAAGCAGTCCCTCTGCTAGGAATTTGCAGGGGAATCCAAGAAATAAATGTTGCGTTAGGTGGAACGCTATTTCCCTACCTTTGGGAGGTTGAGGGAAAGCATGATCATCGCATGCCAAGAACGGATATTATGGAAGAAAGGTTTGCACTCCGGCACACTGTTAGGTTAACCCCGGGTGGATATTTTTCCAATATAGCAAATAAAGCCGGAATTAATGAAGAATCCATCATGGTTAATTCGTTACATGGTCAAGCAGTAGATAAACTAGCAAAAGGTTTGGTTGTAGAAGCCCTAAGCGATGATGGCGTAATAGAAGGTATTTCCATGCCATCTGCAAAATCTTTTTTAGTTGGGGTGCAGTGGCACGCAGAATTTCGTTTGCTTAGTCACTCGTTTAACCGAGAGTTATATGGGGAATTTGGTGCCTCTGCAAAAGCAAGAGCAAAAGACAGAATTTAAATTTAAGTGTAAATAAAAAGGAATAAGGAACATGGAATTTGTAGTTTCACAGCCTCCATTAGTATCTATCGCCGTCACTAACCAAAAGAAACGGTTTCCTGTTAGAAGGGTGATGTGTGTTGGCCGTAATTATATGGCCCATATTCGTGAAATGGGTGGGGACGAACGTGACCCACCTTTTTACTTCGCAAAGCCGGCAGATTCGATTATTCCTAATGGATCCCAATTAAAATATCCATCCTGCACATCAAATCTTCATTACGAATGTGAATTAGTAGCTGCTATAGGTGTAGGAGGACAGAACATATCTGAAGATATGGCTCTTAACCATGTTTATGGATACGCTGTTGGTCTAGACATGACCCGTCGAGACCTACAAATTGCTCTGCGTGAAAAGGGAAGACCCTGGGATATGGGTAAGGGATTTGATCAATCAGCACCTTGTGGAGACATTCACCCAGCAGATCAAGTAGGGCACTTTCCTAAAGGGAGGTTATGGTTAGAAGTAAATGGTGAGATAAAACAAGATTCAGATCTTGAGCTCATGATCTGGAATCTTCAAGAAACAATTTCTAATCTTTCTGAATTAATAGAATTGGCTCCTGGGGACCTAATCTACACAGGAACCCCTGATGGGGTAGGACCAGTTGTACCCGGTGACAAAATGATTGCGCGTATCGAGGGGCTTGATACCCTTAACATTACAGTTTGTTAAAAACCTTAATAAATATTATTACATAAACCATTAAGGTTAGAACTTTATAGAAACCGAGATAATTTGATGAGAATTGCCACCTGGAATATTAACTCGGTTCGTCTTCGTGCTGGCTTAATAGAGCGTTTTGTTAAAGAGGTTAATCCTGACATTATCTGCCTACAGGAAACTAAAGTAGTTGATGAACTTTTTCCTCATAAAACTCTTGAAAATTTATTTGAGCACCGGCACGTTCGCGGGATGAAATCATATAACGGTGTCGCCATCCTTTCACGCATACCCTTTATATCAACCGATAGTAAAAACTGGTGCGGACTTAATGATTGTCGACATATAAGTGTAAAATTAATAAACGGCATTGAAATACATAATTTTTACATACCGGCCGGAGGTGATGAACCCAACCCCAAAACTAACAAAAAATTTTCACATAAACTAAATTTTTTAGATGAGATTACCGCGTGGGGTGCTGAAAACTCACACCCTGATGAACTGAAGGTATTAGTCGGGGATCTTAATATAGCCCCCCACGAAAACGATGTTTGGTCACATAAGCAACTCCAAAAAGTGGTTAGCCATACTATAGTTGAAATTGAAAAATTGAAAAAATTACAAGACAGCCAAAACTGGGTTGATGCAGTACGCTACATTATCCCTTACAGCGAAAAGCTCTACACCTGGTGGAGTTACAGGTCTAAAGACTGGAAACTATCAAACCGTGGACGACGTTTAGATCATATTTGGGTTACACCAAAGCTGAAAGATAAAATAGTGGCAGCGAGTGTATTCCAGGATGCAAGAGACTGGATAAAGCCTTCAGACCATGCTCCAGTAATTGTTGATATTAATATTTAAATAAATAAAGGGGTATACGTTGTATAAACAAGCTGGGTCACAAGATGATTCAGACATACTGAATGAACCTTATTGGGATGATCTTATTGAAGAGCTAGATCAGTGGTTAAAAGAAGGACGCACGGCTAATTTTTGGTGGCGTGATGATGGTGTTGGTAAATTAAATAATCAGCTAGAACGTTTGCTTGGATTAAGAAAGAAATTAGATGTTAGCCTAGCCCTATCTACTATCCCGACCTTAGTAAACAGTTTATTTTGGTCTCGCTTAACACAAGAGAACTGCATAACAATATTACAGAATGGCTATTCTCACCATAATTTTGCAGATACATTTGAGCCCAAAACTGAACTAAACGGAACGCGACCATTAGAGCATATTATAGCCGACCTTGCCGTAGGCATGCAAAAACTTGCCCAACATCCACAAGCCATTCCTGTTTTAGTGCCTCCATGGAACCATATAGCACCTCAGCTAGTACCATTATTGCCTGAAATAGGGTATCGTGGCCTTAGCGGCCTGGACCACAGGCCGCGCTTAACTTTGCCCCCTGGGCTTAAACAATATAATGTTCATATAGCACCGGTTGAACAACTTAAAAACAAAGATTCGGGTGGCTTTCTCGGCACGGAATTGTCCATCAAAAGAGCTACTAAAAATTTAAAAGATAGACGAAACAAAAAAAATAGCGATGGGGATATAATAGGCCTACTTTCACAACATGCCATTCAGGACGAAGATACATGGGTTTTTATTGAAAAATTCATTACCTGCACTAAGCGTCATCATGCTGTAAAGTGGGTTTCCGCCAGTGATGTGTTTGGAGTAACTGAATGACCGAATTACGATACTCAACTAAATCTCTTAATGCTGATATATTCCGATCCATTATAGGGTTTTTTTTATGTATATGCCCCGTTATATTAGTAGTTGCTGAACCATTAATAAACGTAATACTTCTGGCCTCTTCATTACTTTTCTTGGTTTTTGGAATAAAGACCTGGTTAAGGCGAAGTGTGCGGGTACAGTTCAAAGAAAATATAACAATAATAAATGGCCCCATATCGAGGTCATTAGAATGGAATGAGCTAAGCAGCTTAAAACTTAGTTATTTTTCAACCCGTCGTAATAAAAAAGATGGATGGATGCAGCTAAAATTACAGGGAAAGTCAGGAAAAATAACAATCGAATCTAATCTAGAAAAATTTGAAGAGATTTGTTTACGAGCTTATCAAGCAGCTAACGAAAATAATATTTTAATAACCAAGACTAGCCAGCGCAATTTTGCAGAACTAGGTATCTTAAAAAATAAAAGTAGAGAAAAAACCAACATTATAAAATAATATAATTATTTACTTAATTATATTTTAATTTGTACTGAAAATAACATACATGTCCCAACCCATTACTAAAACTATAGCAACCAACTGGAACGGCGTTAGCTATGGCATCGTTATTGGGTTTGTTGCTGCATATTTTCAGTTTAAGGTCCCGCCTGTTCTCCCAGTTCTGCTTGAAAACTATGACTATAATAAATTTATTGCTGGCGGCTTCATGTCGATTTTTGCTGTTGCCGGCATGGCTATTAGCGTAAGAGTTAAAAAAAAAATAAGAAAAAATGGAGCTTTGCGTTACCTCATAGGGGCATTTGTTCTTATGATCGTCGGAAGTCTTATTGGCCTTATGACGCCCGAGAGCGGTATTATGATGTTAATATCAAGAACAGTGGAGGGCTTGGGCGCAGCTATTCTTGCTATTTGCATGCCTGCCTTTGCAAATATGAATGCCGGGCCCCGTCACCTTCCCATTATAATTGCTATACAGGCAACATGGATACCGATCGGACAGCTTACAGCCAACCTAATTGCCCAACCAGCAGTCGCCAATAATAACTGGCAACCAGTTTGGTGGGCGGGTATTATTGCTACCCTAGCGGTCGCAGGCTGGACATTGTTAATATACAAAAAAAATTCCATGGATTTTGGCCGTCAATCAATACAGTCCAAAACTAAAACAACAGCGGTCAATAAGCATGAAAAAATATCAATGTTTATAGCTGCCGTCCTATTTTTCCTTTGGCAGGCGCAATTCATGGCTTATTTTACCTGGCTTCCAGTTTACCTAGTCGATGTCCGTAGCTTCACTGCTGATGGAGCTGTTCTAATAAATCAAATACCGGTTGTGATACTTTTAGTTTTCGCCCTATTGACAGGTTTTGTTATAAAGGCAGGTGCAAGATTTTTTCCTCTACTATTATTTGCTCTCTCACTACAAGCTGTGTCGTGGTTACTAGTTCCAGTTTCTGATAACACTCTAACAGGAACAATTAGTCTAGTTACTTGGGGAATAGCCGCAGGTATAACCCCCACATGCCTTTGGGCACTTCCATCAGTATTATTGGGTGGACACAGAGCTGATACCCAAGCTTTCGCAATAGTGTTAACAGGCCGCTATATTGGCATTCTAGCGGGACCTCTTATTGCCGTAGCTATATTTAAGTCTAGTGGTGATTGGATAGTGGTGGCCTATACATTTGGAGCTATTACAGCAATTTGCACTTTAACTGCGTTTTATCTTTACATGCTCTCCAATCGTATAAAAAGGCCAATGCCTTAAATTTAGACAATAAGACGATAGCCGCCCGGTTCAGTAACAAGAATTGTGGCATTGTATGGGTCAACTTCGATTTTATGACGAAGTCTATAAACGTGCGTTTCTAATGTATGGGTTGTTATAGCCGCTTTATAACCCCAAACCTCTTCTAATAAACTCTCACGACTAACTACTAAGTTTTTAGATTTATATAGGTATTTTATTATTGCCACTTCTTTTTCTGTTAATCTTATTTTATGGCCCTCATCGTAGGTTAGCAAACTACGTGTAGGTTGAAATATATAGGGCCCAATAGAAATTAAATTTATCTCTCCTTGTTCCCTCTGTCGTATGCGCGCACGTAATATTTCAAGAAACTTATTAAAGCGGAAAGGGCGAATAACATAATCACTTAAACCCAATTCTTCATACAAATCTTTATTATCGATCGCATCATTTCCCATCATCATTATTATTATAGCCTCAGAACCACTGCTCCTAATTAAACGAACAGCAGAGAAACAATTTATATCCTGTGATTCAGAATCCAAAATAATGGCATCAAAATTTGACTTCTCAGACAACTGAATTGCCCCCAGGGCCCCTGAAGACTCTATAATTTGAAATTCTTCATACGTGCGCAACTGTTCCGCCAGAGATACACGTAAATTATCATCTTGGCATACTAACAAAACTATTTTTTTAGCTACCATGAGACGTTCTCCGGTATAAAATAACATCAATAACATAAGCCTTAAGGGCTTTGTAATTTAATGTGTTTTTCAAATAACTGAATGCGTCGATAAGAAACTCGCTGTCAGCACTTTACATATGCAATGATAAAATAATTCAATAAAGGGTGATTTTGGTTATTAAGAAGCCAAAAAAAAATTTAATAATTTAGATTTAATGTATTTCAACAATATATTTTTTGCGTTATCAATCCTCTAAACTGTAACTGTTATATAATTCTTTAGTATTGGGTTGCAAACAGGTAATCTAAGGCAGCATGCAATATACATTAAATCAATAACACTTTTGAATAGGATGAGTTAAGAAGTGAACATACTTCCGTCAACATTACAATCTGCGGAGCGGGCAATATCTGATTTGCGCCGCGGGGCAATGGTAGTAGTAGCAGGTAAAGAGCATGCAATAATAGTACAAGCTGCGGAGGGCTTTACACGAGATGCCCTGGCGCGCATGGCTGCTATTTCAAAAAATTCGCCGTCATTATTATTGACCGCAAGACGGGCCACAATTTTAGGCTTAACTGACCAAACAAATGGAGCAGTGAGAATTAGCCTAAGCCATACAATAACTGCTGAGGTTGTTCGCATGATGGCAGACCCTGCGGGGCGCCAACCTGAAAATTATAAAGCAGCTGTAGCAATTGACTTTATTGATCCCGATACAGAGCCGGGTGCAGCCGAATTAGGGGCCATTGAAATAGCTAAGCTAGCAAGACTATTACCCGCCACAGTGGTTGCCACCTTACCAAAAGAAAGAATGGCTTACTTACCCTCCTGGGCTAACACTGAGTCTCTTCTAGTAGTAGAACTAAGTGACATTAGTCAATATCGCGACGCTGAAGCCCGAACCTTAGAATGTGTCGGTGAAGCTACTGTGCCGCTGAGTGATTCAGAAAATACAAAAGTTATTGCATTTCGTCCCCCAGATGGGGGACGCGAACATCTTGCTATTATAATTGGAAAATTTGACCCTAAAAGTGATTGTCTTATTAGGATACACTCCGAATGTTTTACGGGCGACTTGCTCGGTAGTTTGCGGTGTGACTGCGGAGATCAGTTGAGAGGAGCTGTTTCAGAGATAAATAAATCAGGTGGAGGGTTATTATTATACATGGCACAAGAGGGGCGCGGAATAGGACTAGTTAATAAGCTTAGAGCTTATGAGCTTCAAGACAAAGGTTTTGATACTTTAGACGCTAATGAACAATTAGGTTTTGACCCTGACGAACGAATATACCAACCAGCCGCTGAAATTTTAGGGCAATTAGGGGTGTCAAGTGTACGTTTATTAACTAATAACCCCCACAAAATAGACGCATTAATAGAAAAGGTATCACCGTAGTTGAAAGGGTTCCCCATGCATTTCCCTCTAACCAATATAGCGAACGCTATATAGAAACGAAACAAACCAAAGGTGGCCATCTATCTTAGGATTTAATGTTGAAAATATATACAAGTAATGAAACACAGCTTTATATTTTACCCTATATAGATAAAACCTCTAAACTATTATTCCGAGGCCGGGAATACAAATGTTCTATTGGCCACAACGGTACAAAACTCAAAAAGCGAGAGGGTGACGGGACAACTCCTATAGGTAATTTTATGGCACGACAAATTCTATATCGACCAGATAGAATTTCAAAGCCAATTACTAGTTTACCAACAAATGCATTATCACCTGATGATGCCTGGTGTGACGACCCCTACCGCGTCGAGTATAACCGCATGGTAAAGCTGCCATTTTCTGGTTCACATGAATTATTATGGCGCAAAGACAATCTATATGATGTCATATTAGTAATTGGGTACAACGATAACCCAGCTCGTGTTCCTTATGGCAGTGCAATATTCATACATTGTAGCACCAGAGATTATAAGCCAACAAAGGGCTGTATTGCTTTGGCTAAAAAAACGCTCATTAGTATATTGCCCCACATAACGAAAAAATCGTCAATTAATATAATGCAATATTAAGAAAATATCCGCTTAAAGCACTTGTCGGGGGCCAAAAACTCCGGTTCCCACACGTATATGCGTGGCCCCTAGGGTTATTGCCGTTTCAAAATCAGCTGACATACCCATACTCAATTTTAATACATCATTTCGTTCAGCTATTGTTCTTAGCAAAGCAAAATGTGGTGCTGAAGCTTCTGATGCTGGTGGAATACACATAAGTCCTGATACTGGAATTCCATGCGATCGACAATAAGCTATAAATGAGTCTGCTTGCTCAGGAAAAATGCCGTTCTTTTGTACTTCTTCTCCGGTATTAATTTGTACAAAACAATCACGCTCAAAGCCCAACTTATCGAATGCCTTAACAAGTTCAACAACTAGTTTGGGACGATCTACTGTTTGAATAACATCGAACAATTCAACAGCAGCAGTAACTTTATTCGTTTGCAGAGGTCCAATTAAATGTAATTCCATTTGATAATCTTTACGTCTAGACAGCCAATGTTTTTGAGCTTCTTGAACTCTGTTTTCTCCAAAAAAAAGTTGCCCAGAAGATAAAACAGAATCAATACGATCTAATGTCTGCCCTTTGCTTACGGCAATAAGTGTGATATCGGCTCTTAAGCGTCCAGAGACCTTCGCTGCTTCTGATATTTGGTATTCAACAAGGTCTATATTTTTGATAACATCTTCAGTCATATCTATCACTTTTTAATTAAATGTTACCCTTCAAGTGCTAACAAAACAAATTTTAGAATTTAATTATTAGGCATAACTTATTATATTGGTTGCCATGACAAATATTAAAGAATCTTTTGCTGAAATTATCTCACCTATTTCCGAGGATAAATTTTTCAGTTTATATCATGACAAAAAACACCTCCACATCCCTGCTAATGAGCCGAATAAGTTCGCCGAGGCAATGTCATGGGAAATTCTCACTAACCTGCTTAATATGACAACGATCTGGAGTTCAACCTCTTTAGCAGTGTATCTTGACGCCTCACCAATACCAGCCGACCAATACTGTCGCCAAGCTATTGATAGAAATAACCAATCCAGTCTACAGCCAGATGCTGAAAAAGTTAAAAGCTGGCTCAAAAGAGGGGCTTCTTTGGTGGCTAATGATATCGATGCACTCTGGCCCGGAACATCAGCGATTTCAAACGCTCTAGAAAAGCGTACCGGGGGACGGGCACAAGCCAACTTATATTGTTCCTGGAATCAACACCAAGCATTTGACACTCACTTCGATAATCATGAAGTTTTTGCTATACATATCGCAGGAGAGAAAATTTGGCGTATCTATGAAGGACGCCTAAAAAACCCTATTTCTGATGAGGCAACTAATAGACTAAGCAAAGAATACCATATAAAAAACCGTGGGCCTTTACTCGAAGAGATTACTTTAAGACCAGGCGATCTACTTTACATTCCTAGGGGACAATACCATGATGCACTAGCATCAAGTGATGGTGCTATACACCTCTCTTATGGTCTTACTCATATAATTGGATACGACATACTACAATTGCTTTTTGAACAAGCTGTGTCTGATCCACTTTTTCGAAGCAATATACCCTTGCCTGAAGAGGGGGTAGAAGGCAGAAAAAAATGGATGAAAAAAATACTAAGTAAACTGCAAAATATATCCACCAGTGCAGAACTTCATAAAAATTTAGACGCTTACATAAAAGATTTTCATTACTACCGAGGGGGATTTAACTTACCAGAAGACGCCTATAGTAAAACCAATAATGATAAATTTACAGTTGTAGTTAGCAGTCTTAAAGTAATAAAGAAAAATAATAAATTCATATTACAAAGTGAAAAAGGTGGGGTTGAGATTCCTCATGGACTTGAAAGTCCGATTTCTTGGATTATTAAAAAAAGAAATTTTTCATTAGAACAACTTATTTCAGAGCATCCCAAGCTATCGAATGATGATTGTGAAAAACTAA
>JAQWSA010000057.1 GCA_029243445.1 Alphaproteobacteria bacterium | reverse complement strand
ATTACGTATTTGTATTATATATTCGCCAAGATCAGTTTCTACTGCTTTTATACCTGCGGCCTCGAGTGCTTCATTTATATCGCACTCTTCACCAATCATGGATTTCCCTTTATTTACAGAGGTGGCTCCAACAGATTGACAGATGTTTAATACTATTTCTTGAGCATCTTTTGCTGTACTAGCCCAATGAACATGACCACCAGTGGATAAGACTTTTTTCTCATAAGCTTCCAGATAAAAATCAAGGTTTTCTATCGTATGATTTTTTATATCGCGTGCCTTATCACGTAGCGCGTCAAACTCAGGGAGATTATCTATAGACTTTTGTCTTCCACCGGTAAAATGGCCCTTACTTTTAGTGAGCGCTTGACGTAGATCTTCGTCCGCGAGCTGGCGCACCGCATTTTCTTTAAATTGGCTAGGAATCGATTCTGTCATAAGTTGTTCTAATCCTTACTTGGTTCGCCAATAGCCGGCTTATTCGTCATACCAGCCAACACTTCCGCTACATGCCTAACATTTAATTCAACCCCGTCGCGTTGGAGTTTACCAGCCATATTAAGTAAACAGCCTAAATCACCTGCCAATAATGTATCAGCTCCTGTCGCTATAACCTGCTCGACCTTAGTTTCAACCATACGATTAGAAATATCAGCATATTTGACACAAAACGTGCCCCCGAAACCACAACAAACATTAGCATCATCAAGTTCACGTAAATGCAGGCCATCAATAGAAGATAGAAGGCGACGCGGCTGATCATGGATAGATAATTCTCTTAAACCCGAACATGCATCATGATAGGTAACTGTTCCTTGAAATTCGCTATCTACTGAATCTACGCCCAGAATATCTGTTAAAAAGGAAATTAGTTCATACGTCTTTTTGCTGAGTTTATTAGCGCGTTCGAGCCAATCAGCATCTTGAGAAAAAAGCGCTGGATAATGCTTATTAATCATGCCAGCACATGAGCCCGAAGGGGCTATTATATACTCATAGTCCTCAAACTCTACTATAACCTGTTTTGCAATGGAAATAGTGTCGGCTTTATCACCGGAATTATACGCTGGTTGACCGCAACAGGTTTGTCGACGCGGTACAACTACATCACAGCCAGCCTCTTCTAGTAATTTGATACTAGCAAAGCCGACTGTAGGTCGAAATAAATCAACCAAACACGTAATAAATAATGCAACCCGATGATTTTTCATTTCATGACTCTACCAAAACATAGCGTTTATTATGAAGTGCTTTTAGCAACATATTTAAAATTTATTTGCTCTAATTGTCTAATTAGAGATGTTTATATTAGCTGGTATAATAACAAAATACACTCCAGAACTTTTCATCTTCCCTGCTAATTTTAGAGCCCCAGGCCCTGTCCCCCAAAATATATCGCCACGAACCGGCCCTCGAATAGCATTTCCTGTATCCTGAGCCAAAACTAAATGTTGGAAACGTTTATTTATTTTTCCAGGATATTTTGTGTCTATCCATAAAGGAATATGCATTGGTATAAATCTACTGTCTACAGCCATTGAGTGTTTGGGAGTTAGTTGGACACCTGCAGATCCTTGCGGCCCATTTTCATTAGTTTTTTTAAAAAAAATGTATCGAGGGTTTAAATCTAATAAGCCCCCACCTAAATCCTTTTGCCGCTTCATCCACTTTTTAATACCTTTCCAACTAGCTTTCCCGGGTTGAATCTCTTTTTTATCAATAAGTAATTGGCCTATAGAAATATAATCATGTCCATTGTGGCCGGCAAAACTAATTCTCTGTCTTTTGCCATCTGTAAGCTGAATAACCCCCGAACCTTGCACTTGCATAATATATACGCTTAATAAATCCTCGGCCCAATAAAGAACGGGCAGAGTAGAACTATCCAGATTGCGTACTTCAGAACGGGTATAATAGTTGATTAAACGACCCCCCTTAACCCTACCAACAATATTTGTATCGGGAAGTGTGGGATCAAAATCTTGAAGGTTTAAAGAAACATGATCGAAGGGTATTCCATGTATAGGAAATCGGTATTGATCATTAAAAAATTCCGATGCTTTGACTATCGGCTCAAAGTATCCCGTAAAAACACCTCGATTATTTTTTCTATTAAATATGGCGTAGGGCAAGAAATTAGACTCAATAAATGTTCTTACCCTCTTGCGGTCTTTTGGAAGATCTATAATTTTTGTACAAACAGAAAACCAGTCACTTGCTTTACCAGCTATTATACTTCCACTAAACGTTTTTTCTGGATCCATTTCTAAAATGCGATAACAAGAAAGCTTCCAAGCATCTAGGGAATTTTCTGGACTGCCTGAGCTCCACCCAGGCAATTTATCATACCCGACCCGCAACATACTAATATTTCCGTCCTTATGAGAGAAATTAGATGGAGCGCATGAAGCAGAAAACCAAACAAACGTAAAAAGACCCCATCTCAGGTGATGGATAAGCTTATTTTTAAATTCGATAAAAAAAATATGTGGTCTAATCTGATAACGAAACTTCAATTGGTGGCTTCTGTAGCAACAAGAGTCCAGTTTGGGTTTCTTGATCTTGTGTTTCTAGCGAAGGTCCAAATATCTGTAACCGTAGTAACGCGGGTAGGATCGCCGTCAATAACCTCTCCAGCTAAATTTTTAGTAACCTCTATTTGTTCAGTTACAAATTTATTAGTAACAAAAGCGACGGAGCCATCCATTGAAGCTTCTATAATTTCACTCGACTGAATTCCTACCAAAGTCATTTCAATCGCTTGACCATTATCAGCTCGCGCAGCAATAGCTCCAGAAAATTTATCGTAAACTTCATCACTTAAAAGCGGGCGAAGTGATTCACTGTCCCCACTAGCATATGAAGTTATTATGATTTCAAAAGCAGCACAGCTTCCCTCAACGAATGTGCCCGAATTAAAGGAGCTATCTGCCTCTCTTATTTTACGAAGGTTTTCTCCAAAATCGCCCTCAGACTGATCTATAAAAGGATCTTCAGATTCTCGATCGGGAAGTGTAACAACATTCTGTCCATTTGTATTTTCTTCACTTACTTGGGATTTATCTTCACTTTGCTCGCTCGAACCAAAGGGCGAACGATCATTACCCATTCTTCGGCCAAGAACATTTCTAAGACGAAATACAAGAAAGGCGGCTATTGCAGCAAATAAGAGTAGATCAAGTGACACTGGATTTCCTATATAATCGCTCTAAAGGAGCTATTTCAAAAAGTTAAGCACTATTTTATTATAAAACTTTATATTGTTTACATGATCTAAGCCATTTTTGCGCCCACCCACAACAAAAAAAAGAATTATTTTAGATAATCACACTAAATAAGGCTAATCTTTGGCTAATAAAAAAAATAAACGCTGCAATTTAAAAATTAATTAATACATTACATAAGCATAACGGAATGAAAGAACAAGAATGGGAATATGGATTCTAGTAATTTTCATTGGTGTACCATTAATGGAAATAATGCTTTTTATAGAAATCGGCGCCTATATTGGTTTATGGTCGACATTAACAATAGTAATCCTAACAGCTATTATAGGAACTACCCTAATACGTAGGCAGGGATTACAGACTCTAAATAGAGCACAACATGAGATGAAATCCCAAAGATTACCCGTCCAAGAGTTATTCGAGGGTATATGTCTTATTATATCTGGCGCTTTGCTTTTAACTCCTGGATTTTTAACAGATGTATTCGGCTTTATGTTGCTAGTTCCACCTTTACGCAGAGTTTTGGGACATTATATATGGAAAAAAATACAAAATTCTGAAAAAACTAGGTTCGCCATGTCTGATAAGGCCAGTTATCACAGGAATAACGACGGTGGCCCTATAATTGATGGTGAGGCTACAAACATACCAGAAGAAAATGAAAATGGTAAAGATTAGGGTGAAGAATAAATAAAGGCGTGCTAAAATTATCTATAAGTAAATTGGTTATTAAAATTAATTCTAAGTGATAACCTGACCATACAACGCCAACCATAGGCCGTTATAATATATTAGGAGCTCATTTATGTCTGAAGATAATGAACAACCGCAAAACATGAACGAGGAAGGGCAAGCTGGTCAGCCATCACTTGTTGTTAATGCACAATACGTGAAAGATTTATCCTTTGAAAACCCCAATGCCCCAAAGAGTCTTATGCAACAAAGTGGGGAACCAAATGTAGAAGTGGGCGTTGACACATCCGCAGTTAACCTCGAAGGGTCTACATTCGAAGTAACATTAACTATTAGGGCGGAGGGTACATCAGGCGAAGATACGCTATTTATGGTAGAAACCGCTTACGGCGGGGTTTTTACACTTGGAGAAACTCCAGAAGAATATATTGCTCTTATGTTATACGTAGAAGCACCTCGCTTGTTATTTCCATTTGCGCGTGCAGTGGTAGCTGAGTGTGTTCGTGAAGGTGGGTTTCCACCTTTACTTATTCATCCCGTAGATTTTATGGCTCTATTTCAAGAGCGCGCTAAGCAAGCGGCAGAAGAAGCTAAAAAAACCGAGAAACCAGCTAATGGATCTGACGAAAATAAATTCGAATTTGAGCTTTAGGTACTATATATTATTCAGTCCGCCAAACAGGGCCCTTAATCTGGTCTAGAAGAGCTTCATGTTCATCTAGCTCTTCAGCTGACGGTAAATGGGGTCGAACTAAACGCACAGGAAGATCATCCTGCGATAACTGGTTTTGTTCAAGTTTAGATAGACCTGAATTCAAATCAAGACCGCGTTGGCGACCCCCCATTAAATATAAATAAACCTCAGCTAAAAGCTCCGCATCTAGCAAAGCACCATGTTTGTCGCGTCTAGATAGGTCAATTTCAAATCTTCGGCAAAGCGCGTCAAGGCTTACCTGCGCTCCTGGATACCGTCTTCGAGCTATTTTTACAGTATCCACAGATCTAGAACGTTCTATCGGTTCTTTTTCTAGTAATAATAACTCCGAATCGATAAAGCGTAGATCAAATTCCGCATTGTGTATAACCAGCGGTGCATCTCCAATAAACTCAAGAAAACCGTCCACAATGTTTTTAAATTTTGGCTTATCTAATAAAAATTCAGCACTTAGACCATGAATAGCAAATGCTTCTTCAGGCATGTCCCTTTCAGGATTAACGTAAGTATGAAAAAAATTACCCGTAGGAACTTGGTTAAGAAGCTCTATGCAACCAATCTCTACTATGCGATCACCCGACGATGCATTGAGACCTGTTGTTTCTGTATCTAATATTATCTCTCTCATTCAGTATCTCTTTCACAAATTGCAATTCTATGTTCTAAGTAGATTTACCAATCTGCTCAAGGCTCTATAAGTATAGGCCTTTCCTATGCCTGTCTCCACTATGAAATCCGCTCGTCTTCTTTTATCATAATCTGACATTTGGCTTTTTAGAATACCCTCTAGTTTTTTAATATTCATACCAGGTCGCATTAGCACCCTTCTCAGCTGCAAGAACTTAGGTGCCGTAACAACAACCACAGAGTGAACTCTTGAATCACTGCCTGTCTCGTAAAGCAATGGAATATCAAGTACAACCAACCGCGTACCAATTCGTGACTGATTTCTCAAAAAACATTTTGACATCATTCTTACGTGCGGATGGATAATAGTTTCTAGATCTTTACGGGCCTTAATATCATTAAAAACCGTAGACCCTAAAATCTGCCGGTCTATTGATAATCCATCAAAAGATTCAGGAAACCGATCAGCAACTTTTTTCAAGACTAAGGTATCTTTAGAGAGTAAATAATGTACCGACGAATCCGCATCATGGACAGGTACACCTAGTAATTTAAACATATTTGCAGCCGTGGATTTTCCCATTCCTATCGATCCAGTAAGGCCTAAAACAAACAAAATATTCTCCGTTATTTAGAAAGATTGGCCAGTACAACCTGACGAAGCTCAGAAGTAACAATAGGATCAGTGCCAAACCAAGCATAAAAACCGGGCCGTGCCTGATGAAGCAACATACCCAAACCATCCACTACTTTATTACCTCGCTGTCGAGCATTAAATAAAAGCTTAGTTTCTTGCGGAGTATATACTATATCATAGACAGTAGCATCAATTGGCAGCTCCGTTAAATCAATGTTGAGCGGTGATTTTCCGGTCATGCCCAGAGCCGTGGTATTAACTAAAAGGCCCGCACCTGAAAGTGTGTCAGCTCGCTTGTCCCACTTATATACACTAGATAAATGGGCCATTCCTTCAACCTGTGCAATTAACTCAACAGCACGATCAGCATTGCGATTTACTATTCGTATTTCTTTAATTCCTATATCCATAAGAGCAACACAAACAGCTCGAGCCGCCCCCCCCGCTCCCAAAACAACTGCAGGTTTTCCAGACCAGGCACACCCTACCTCTTCAGGTACGATATCTCGTAAATTTTCTTTAAATCCTATTGCGTCAGTGTTAGAGCCCACTAATGCTCCCGTTTCTTCTACAATAATGGTATTAATTGCCCCTATCCGTTTAGCTACATTATCAATTTTATCGACATAACCCAAAGCTGATTCTTTATGAGGAACTGTTAAATTAACTCCCCTATAAAATTTTTTTCGCAGATCAGAAATGGCTTTTTCCAACTCTTCTGGATGGACTGGAATAGCCTCATATGATCCCTTAATATTATATCTAGAAAGCCAGTAACCGTGTAAAACAGGAGACAATGAATGTGATACGGGCCAACCCATAACGCCAGCTTTAAGATTTTTTCTGCGGTTTTCCTTCATGTTGAAATTACACCGTGAATTCTTAATTCCTTAAGTAAGGGCAATAATGGAAGACCAAGAATTGAGAAAAAATCTCCATCTATACTTGTAAAAAGTTGAGCTCCCAATCCCTCTATTCTATATGCCCCTAATGTTTCGCAAACCTGGTCTTTAAATTCATTAATGTACCAATCTATATATGAATTACTTAAAGGTCGCATTTCCATATTGGCCTTATCATTAAATCTCCACAACACATCTCCATTAAACAAAATACAAGCACTTACCAAAATTGTATGATTCTTTCCACTTAGCTTATTAAGTTGTGCTTTTGCGTCATCGGTATTTTTTGGTTTATTAAACATCTCACCGTCATAATCCAATATTTGATCAGCACCAATCACTAATGAATTACTATGTAAGCAAGAAATTTTTTGAGCTTTCATTTCAGCTAATGTTGCAGCAATAGTTAATGGATCAGCATGAG
>JAQWSA010000056.1 GCA_029243445.1 Alphaproteobacteria bacterium | reverse complement strand
CCCCTGTACAGCGCCCGATAATCATGAAGGCGATGATGGATTTCTACGGCTACGACCAGTCCGCTACGAGCACTTGTGTGGGTGTCGATGCCCTGCTGCTCGAAGGCGCGCTTGTCGAAATTGACGTCACAGCCTTAATCGACGGCTGACTTTTTTTGACCGGAAGTCGAACACAAGAATTAACGGGGTTGCAGCGCCCCCACGCGCACAACGATTGCCCCGGCGATTTCACGACAGGGGCCGGCTTACGTAGAATCACCTCTGGTTCATATGTTGATGGGCTAAAAGCAGTGAACGAAACCAGAGAGTTTCAAGATAACAATCCAGTGGATGTTGGGCTACTTACCCCTCCCGACACCACTACCTCTCCACCAAAACAATCTAGACAGCTAAAACAATTGGCTAGAACAAAACTCGTAAGAATACGAATTGTTTTAAAACGCCTGATAAATATTTTAAAACCGTCCTTCATTAAATAATGAAGAACTTATTACTTCAGAAAGTAAATTGAACCTTAATTTTTTAAGCTGATCAAAATCAGAAGAATTTGTGATGGCTTTTTCCGTTTAGTCATCATCAGATTTCATTATCCAGACTTCTAAACCTTGGTTGACGCATGTTGTTTCTCCGGCATGTGATAATAATCTATTATCCTTTTTTATAACTATTGGAATACCCATCCAAAGTTCTTCTTTTATTAATTCCATATATAGTATTTAGTAAAAGCTATAATTAACTAGAATTAAAATCTTTAAATGGGGTAAATTATGGTCGATTTTTTGCTAACGCCACGTCAAGAAGAACTTCGTTCTATAGCCAAAAAATTTGCTATAGAAGTTATGATTCCTTCTGCAGAGAAAGCTGATCGTGAACCAGACCCATCTAAGGCCTTTGACTGGGATGTAGTGCGTGAGGGCTCTCGTCTTGGATTACGAACACTAACTATTCCAAAAGAATTCGGCGGTGAAGGGGCTAACGTCGAAACCGCTGCTATGATTGGTGAACAGCTTGCTTACGGTGATTTGGGCATGGCGGTCGCCTTTGATCAAACCTGGAAAATTCTTACAGCTGTATGCAGAGTTGCCAATGAATCTCAACGCAAACGCTGGTTACCCTTGATTGTTGAAGATGACACTTGCCTTATGGGCATTTGTTCAACAGAGCCTACCGCGGGAAGCGAAAACATACTTCCGTATCAAGAACCAGGTAAGGGTATGCAGATGCGGGCAGAAAAAAAAGGTGATGTTTGGGTGCTTAATGGAACCAAGCGTTATATATCAAATGGTGGATTAGCCAAATATTATATGGTGCGGACCCGTAATGATCCTGACGGCCCTTTGCGCACAAGTCTGACGTCTTTTATGGTTTCAGCTGATGCGCCAGGTTTTGAGGTAACAGAGGTTTGGGATAAACTCGGACAACGCTGTGTTCAAAATGGAACACTACAATTTACAAATGTTGAAGTACCCGATTCAGACAGAGTTGGTGAAGTAGGTAATGCGGCGCAGATTGGTACTGAATTTTTACTTGGATATGGTTCTAACATTCAGGCAGGCGCTACAGTTCTGGGAGTAGCACAACGTGCTTATGACTTGTCAGTGCAATATGCATTTGAGCGTGAACAAGCTGGAGGACCTATAATTAATCATCAAATACAACGCACGCGTTTAGCCAGAATGGCCATGCAGATTACAGCTGCGCGCGCTTATATCATGCAGTCAGCCTGGTCGGCGGGAAGACCAGACCAGGACCCGATGCACGCTAGTCTTTGCAAAGTATTTGCTTCTGAGGTAGCGGTCCATGTTTGTCAGCAGGCTCTCGAACTTTGGGCTGCCGCAGGCTATATGCGTAAAAATCCATTAGAAAAACTAATTCGAGATGCTCAGAGTTTTTTACATTCAGACGGCACCAACGATGTATTGGCATTAAAAGCAGGCAACTATCTCATGAAACCTGATCCGTCTGACCTCGTTTATAGTAAAAGGGCTGCTGAAGCCGCTGCTGGTCGCTAATTAAAAAGCTGTCTTAGCAAAAGACAGCTTTAACTAAATTATAAATCTAAGGCAGATAAGAATTTATAAAAGGATTTTATTTTCTCTGAGTATTTTAATTTTGTCATCATCCATATTCAGTAGGTTTTTCAACACTTGGGGTGTTGATTTTCCTAAAGGATCGATCCAGGTCCTGGCTTGCGTATTACTATTGTCAAACGTGAAGGGTGGGTTGGGTACTTTTATTTCTCCCGATGGATCTGTTGCTTTGGTAAAAGCTGCGCGGTGAATTATTTGTGGGTCATCAAATATTTCTGACACCTCGCGGTAGCGTGCACATGGAACTTTTCCTTTTAGTAAAATTTCTTCGCAGACGGACGCGCTCCTAGTTATAGTCCAGGATTCAATCAAACCGATCATCTCGGAGTAATTTCGACTTCGGCTTGAGTGATCATTAAACCTTGGGTCTTTAATCCACTCCTGGTGCCCCATTGCATTTGCCATCGCTTCAAAGGTTGGTTGATTTCCTGGCGCCACCATTATAAAACCATCAGTAGCACGCACTGGTTGGTACAGACCGCGAGGTGAGTCGACAGGGTTTTGAGAAATCTGAAGTTCATAAACCATAAGCCAGATCATGCTCTCCAATAGGGATACATCAATATATTGTCCCTGACCACTTTGTGTTCGAGAAAACAAAGCGGCGCTAATTGCTCCAAAAGCTTGTACACCCGCCATGACATCGGCAAAGAATACCCCGACATGGCCAGGCTTAGTTAATTCTGGCTGTTGTTTCATGTTTTCTATTTCATAGCCTGATGCAGCTTGTACAACGGGTGCAAATGCAGCATTCAAGGCTGAAGGACCTGTTTGGCCAAAGCCAGAAATGGAGCAGTAAATTATATCAGACCGGATTTCTCGTATTGCCGCACAGTCGAGCCCTAACCTGGCCATTACCCCGGGTCTTGAATTTTCGACAACTACGTCGCAATGGCGAGCAAGGTCTAAGGCGATTGCAGCACCGTCTTTGGTTTTCAGGTCAATCGCTATTGAGTGTTTTCCTACATTTAAATGACCATAAACTGCGCTGTTGCCGTTACGAACTGGGACTGCGTGGCGGTTTTGTTCTCCCTCAATTTTTTCAATTTTGATAACCTCAGCCCCCATGTCAGCTAATTGGCGGGTACAATATGGCCCAGCCATCATGGTGGTGAAGTCCAGCACTCGAATGCCCTTCAACGGTCCTGGTTTAACATTATCTATTTTCATTTAAGTAAGTCTCTGACGACTAACATACGTTGGATTTGATTCGTACCTTCAAAGATTTGCGTTACTTTGGCATCGCGCATAAATCGTTCTACTGAATGTTCTTGCATGTAACCGGCTCCGCCTAGAATTTGTACCGCATCCGTGGTTACCTTCATGGCCACGTCACTAGCCATACATTTTAATGTTGCGGTTAATGGCCCGTAACTTTCCATCTCATGGCTATCATAGCGCGCTGCTACTTCATAAAGTAAAGCTCTAGTTGTCTCTATTTGCATGGCCATATCGGCCATCATAAACTGTAAACCCTGAAATTCTGATATTGGTTTCCCGAACTGTTCGCGCTCTTTACTATAGGCAACTGATAACTCTAGGGCGCCCTGGGCAATGCCTATTGCAGATGCTGCCATTGCCGGTCGGTTAAACTCCATGCACTTCATAGCAATTGTAAAGCCCTCACCATTTTTACCAATCATGGCTCCTGATGGAACTCTCACTTTATCAAAAAAGAAATCGCAGTTGGGTGTTGCTCCGTTATAACCCATCTTCTTATTCTTAGTGCTGCGGACCACGCCTTTGAGTTTGGTATCTACAATAAAAGCCGATATTCCCTTAGCGCCTGGTTTTTCATTGGTGCGGGCAAAGACCAAAACATAATCTGCAACGGGACCACAGGTCACGTAAATTTTGTTTCCGCTAATTTCCCATTCATTTCCATCTTGTACAGCTCTCGATTTAAGGGAAGCTGCATCTGATCCAGCTTCCGGTTCAGAGAGGGCAAAAGCTACTAGAGTTTTACCTTTTGCCAGCAAAGGGAAATATTCATTTTTTTGGACCTCAGATCCTGCAAAAACCAAAGGTAGCGCTAACCCATTACCGTTTTCTCCAGCCATCACAGAAAGAGATAGAGAATGACGGGCAATTTCTTCCCTTGCAATACAAAGCATTGTTAATGAACCCTCTGGTCCGCCATATGCTTCCGGCACACTCCATTGTATCAATCCCAGCTCACCAAATTTTTCTATGAGCTCTTGTGGAAAGCGATCGTTTAAATCTATTTCATTTGCAATGGGAGCTACTTCGCTATCTGCAAATCGTCTCATCTGGTTTTGGAAGATACGTTCTTCCTCAGTAAACCTTATTGGCGTATAGGCCATAACATTAATACCTCAAATGCCTGTTGTATCCACTTAAGCAATGTATAAGTGAAAATATAAACACTTAATTCTCCATTCTTTTATAAAGTGAAAATAAACGCTCCCAATGGCGTTCAGCTGCAACTTTATCGTAACACCACCTCAAAGGAAAAGCGAAGCCATGGTGAACATCAGGATGAACTTCAAGCTCTCCTTTCACGCCAGAACTGTTAAATAAGACTTTTAGCTCTTTAACCATTTCGGGTGGAGCTAAGTCATCGTGTTCAGCACATGATATATATAATTCTCCTTTAACTTTTTGAAAATTAAGATGGGGACTTTCTTCTGCATCGCTAACAATCCATGTTCCGTAAAAAGAAGCAGCAGCAGAAATTCTATCAGGATAACGGGCTGCTGCTGCTAACGCATATGGTCCACTCATACAATACCCATGACAGCCAACATGACCTTTTTTTACTTCATCATTGTTTTCTGTGAATTTAAGCATAGCTGCTATGTCTTTCATAACAGGGGGTATGGTCATCTTGGTACGTATAGATCGCATGGCGGTATGGTCTTGACTGCCTTCAGTTAGTACATCTGGTCCAAAAACAGTATTTCTTCCCGAACGGTAATACAGGTTTGGCATTAAAACATAGTAACCTGTGGTAGCTAAACGCCTAGCCATGTCGCGTAATTCTTCACGAATTCCTGGAGCATCCATCAATAAAAATATTGCTGTATGGGGACCGTTCCTCTCGGGTCGGAAAACAAAAGTCTCCATTTGACCATCTTCAGTTAATATATCAATGGTTTCTTCAATCATCTATAAAACCTTACTTTTTAGTAATCTATCAAATCAAAATATATGAGCTATAACAGTAACTAATCTACTCTTATATTAGTAATTGAATTAGCATAAATGTATTATTACAACTAGTTAGAAATCTAGTTTATAAAGCGTAATTATATAAAGTATTTCCAAAGTGATATTACTGTATAACAAAAATTTAGTGTCGTTATTAAATCAACAAAGCCTCTAAGGCGGATTATGTAACCCTATGCATTATAATAGTGTTTTCTCATTAGCTGATGACAAGCTTTTTGCTCTCCATAATGTATTTGAGCTTAATGGTCGCATAAGTCAGTACCCTAAAAGTGCCCGTGGATTTACCCCTTCTACATGTTATCTTTTAAAACAAGACGATGGCGCATTACTTTTAGATACTGGTTATACGGCACATGAAGAATCGTTA
Organism: Alphaproteobacteria bacterium; assembly: GCA_029243445.1. Next base: position 2,070 of record JAQWSA010000056.1, on the reverse strand, counting down.
TTAGGTCAACTTAATTCAGTCATTGATACTGACCTGCCTCTTCATATTTTTCCAATGCGTCTCAATGAATTTATGTCGGTATGTAATGCAATGCCCATAGCTGAAATGTTTAATGTAATTGCTTGTTTTGCTCCTATTCCAGATATTGATTGCTGGTTAGACTTTAACTGGGACAGTAGAGAGGGCAATAATGCGGAACCATTAAACCTGGAAACGGCATTACTGGATCCAAAGGGAAAAATTCACGTTGGTACTAGTGGTTTAAGGTCAGTTGAAGCTTTTAACGCACCTATCAGGTTGATTAATACAAGCTGGATATATGATGGCGTTACCCGGACTTTATTTACATCGGATATGTTTACACATTTTTCGAGTGATAAACCTGAAGGTCCATGGATATTAACCGCAGATGATGATAGTTCCAGTGTTGATAGTGTTAAATCTTTTCTGCTTAACACTCGCTACTGGTGGCTTGCGGGAGCAGATATAGATGGGTTGCGACAAGAGGTAATGGATGTATTTGAACGTTATGAAATAGAAACTATTGCTCCGGCTTATGGTGCTATTTTGCAAGGTCGCGATTTGGTGGAACGACAGTTTTCTTTGCTTAATGATGCCTTATTAAGCTTAGATAAAACACAAACTAGTTCTGAATATATAGTGCGCGGTGTGGAGAGATAGAAATATGGGTAATCAAAGTTCATTGCCACGAGAAATAGCACCTGGTGTTTTTTGGTTGGGTGACTGCTTAGAACAGCCATTTCGTGGAAAAATATATCATTCTTATAATGCGGCATATCTTATTACTGGTTCCGAGGCTTCTATGTTAGTAGAGACCGGTCACCCAAAAGACTTTCCTCTCATAGAAAAGCAAATGTCAGATGTTTTATCGAATAGTAAGGCTGCACCGCTAAAATATTTATTTATAACACATCAGGAAACTCCGCACTCAGGAGGTCTGGGTCGGCTTATACGAAAATATTCTGATCTAACTATACACGGTGATATTAGTGATTATCATCTTGCTTTTCCAGAATATGCGGAACGTCTAAGACCAATGGAAGTAGGTGATTTTATTGATCTAGGCGATCGAAAATTTTTAGCTGCTGAGCCTGTTATACGGGATTTACGCACTAGCCTTTGGGGTTTCGATACAGGTCACAGGGTATTATTTCCCGGTGATGGTTTCGCCTATAGTCATTATCACTGGGATGGACACTGTGGACAGATAGCGGAGGAAGCAAAATCACTTGATTTGATAGATGTTTCAGCGGTTTTCGCAGAGCGTGCTTTATATTGGACAATGTTTGCTGATATGACAGTTTATGTAGAACGCTTAAAGTCATTACTTGTTGAGTTAGATGTATCTATAATAGCTCCGACACACGGACTTCCAGTACTTGACCTGGAAAAAACAGTTCCATTGGCTATGGACGGTCTGCTGGCGGGTAGAGATTTAGTATTTTCGCAAGAAGCCATTGTATCTTCTGCGCGAGAGAAACTTTCCGCCTAAGAAGGTTTTAAATAGTTTGATTGGTCTGTAACGAATCATAAGGAGAGGTAAATGCCTATAATCAGAGTAAATGGGCTTAATATAAATTATGAAGTGGTTGGAGATGAAGGTCCTTGGACTACATTAATCACTGGCGGCAGACGAGGTTATTCTGAATTTATTCCGTTAGCTAAAAAAATAGCTGCTAAAGGATTTAGGGTTTTAATGCATGATCGACGAAATACGGGTTCATCGGATACATCTTTTGAGGGCACAGAGGTCGAAGAAGTCACTTGGGCAGAAGACTTATATGAGATTCTTAAGCAACTAAACGCCTTGCCTGCTTTTATTGGTGGATCGTCGTCGGGTGCTCGTACAGCTATTTTATTTGGATTACGTTATCCTGAAGTTACTAGTGGTTTGTTATTATTTCGGGTTACAGGTGGGGCATTTGCTGCAGAACGTCTGCCAGAAAATTATTATAACCAGTTTATACGTATGGCTAAAGAGGGCGGGATGCAAGCTGTCTGCGAGGATCCGCAATATGCTGCACGTATTGTTGCTAACCCCATGACAGG
>JAQWSA010000055.1 GCA_029243445.1 Alphaproteobacteria bacterium | reverse complement strand
ATCTGATAGCTCATATCTACCCGTTATATTTAATTCTACATTTCCATCTTTAATCACCTTTACAACTTCTTCCATCATCATCTCTTTTTCTTGTGGGTTAATCATGTAATCTTTTAGAGATGCTTTTGTAAAAATCAGAGATTTTTGATTCAATTCTATGGCGTCAATGGGCGGAGGTCCTGATGCATGTCCATAATTAACAAACCATCCGAGCGGGGAAAGAGAAGCTATGTTTCCTTTATAAGTATCAGCTCCGACGGCATCGTAAATGACTGGCACACCCTTGCCATTAGTAATATCTAGAACTGCCTCACTAAAGTCCTCTTTTATGTAATCAATAACATGCTCACAGCCGTTATTCTCAGCAGTAATGAATTTATCAGGAGAACTAACGGTACCAATAACTTTTGCTCCAATATTATTAGCCCACTGAGATAGTATACTACCCATACCGCCAGCAGCTGAATGAATAAGAATCGTCTCTCCGGCTTTAATGGGGTAAAGACGTCTTAATAAATATTGTGCTGTTAGGGCTCTAACAAAAGTCGCGGCTATCGTTTCCGAATCTAGTCCTGCTGGAGGTGTATAAAGCTGATTAGCCGGTATTATTCTTATGTCAGCATAAGCACCGAGATTAAATAGATAAGCCACTCTGTCACCAGTTTTGTAATCCTCAACGTTAACTCCTACTGATATCACTGTTCCAACACCCTCTAGGCCTAAAACGGTCGGTAATGGAGGTTTTAAAAAATACCGGCCCTGACGCATATAGGAATCAGCCAAATGGATAGCACAGGCTGTCTGTTCAATTAAAACTTCTCCTGGTCCGGGGTGGGGAACATACTCGGTCTCTATTTTAATGACATCTGGATTTCCATACTGGTATATTCGTGCCACTCGAGTTTGCATAGATAATTCCTCTAGTTACGGTAATATACTATCAATAAATTTTAATTATTTAATAGAACAACTATCTATTACTTGGATCAACATTATAGCCAAACTGATTCATCCATAATAAGCTACTCCATGTATCTTTAGAAGGGTCTAGTTCCATGCCTATTGCACCTTGATATCCTTTCTCTAAAGCCCTTTGAACTATCCATAATAAATCCAATTCACCGACGCCTGGTTCATTGCGGTTAGGGGGGTTCCCAATTTGTACATAACCTATATATGGCCAAAATATATCCATAATATCAGTTAGGGTTCCAGTTTCCTCGTATCGCATATGGAAAGTATCGTAAACTAAACCAACATTATTACCTCCCACCAGGTCTACAATCTCTTTTGCATCAGACATCTTCTGCATAGGCCAATTTTCTATTCGTTGACGACATACAGGTTCAAGCAAAAATTTACATCTATGATCGCCAGCGCTTCGAGAAATATAGTCAATATTTTTTACATATGTATCAATGCACCTCTGTCTGTCTACTCCTTCTGGAATGGGACCAGCTCCTACGTTAATAGAGTAAAAATTACAGTGATGAATATATTCTAATACTTGATCAGCTGAGCGTTTGAAGTCATCTTGTTTGCCAGGCTGAGCACCTAGACCGCGAACTGTTACATATTCTCCATTGTTTTTTTCTGGAGGAACTACGCAATATGTAAATTCAATACCATTATCATCAAGTAAACTTTTTAGTTCGTTTTTAGGTAGCTCGTATGGAAAATGCCATTCTATGCTGGTGATTCCTATCTTTGCTGCGTCAATAAATCTTTGCTGTATAGGAATTTCAAGAAACAGGTGATAAAAATTTGGAGCAAACCGAATCATAAATCTAAGGCCCTTTTAGTTGTCAGTAATTATAGAGGCAATAAACAATCATAAATTCTAATTCTAATTATTTTTGGCAAAGAAAATTATAAGTATAGAAGATAACTAATGTCGGCACCTAAATTATCCCATCATCAGAGAATGTCTCTATTTCATCATTAGTGTAGCCAAGGATATTTCCGTATACATGCTTATTATCTGCTCCGAGTAATGGAGCAGGTTCTATTGATACCTGCGAGTTAGATAGCTTTACGGGAAATGAAGGCATAGTAAACTTTCCATGCACAGGATGATCAATCTCGGTGAAAACCCCTCTATCAATAAGGTTGGAATTAGTTTGTAATTCCATTGTATCAAAAACTGCCCCAGCAGCTACCCCAGCCTCACCCATAATTTTCATTACTTCCTTTTTATCATACTGGATAACCCATTTCCCTATAGCATCATCTACCTCTTTAATATTTTCTGCACGTTTTTCAGCGGTTTTAAATTTGGGATTATTCAGCATGTCTTCACGACCTATAACTTTTATAATTCTTTCCCAGTGTTGGTTATGAGCTCGTGTTGAATAAATATAACAATAGTCATTTGGTCCTCCGCCCTTACATAAGTAAGCCTCACTTGGTGCCGATGAGCCAAGAATAACTTGATTGCCTCTTCTTATAGCTGCTCTGCCCGTATTAGCTTGAGTTGCGTAAGCCACTCGACAAAAATTTGTCATTGCATCTTGCATAGCAACTTCTACTAACTGACCTTCTCCAGTAGTATATCTTTGAAATAAAGCGGCAAGTATTCCTATGGCGCAATGAAGACCAGTACCTGTATCTCCAATTGTTGTGCCAGGTTTTATTGGGCGGCCGTCCGTTTCGCCAGTTATACTCATAACACCACCCGTCGCTTGAGCAATCATATCAAAGGCTAGAAATTTTTCGTAGGGACTTCCTTTGCCAAAACCTTTAATACTTGCATAAACAATGGCTGAATTTTTGGATTTAACTGCTTCGTAACTATACCCTAGCCGTTCTATTACCCCCGGTCCAAAATTTTCTATAAACACATCACCCGTTTTGATTAACTCATCAAGAATCTTTCTGCCCTTAACATTTTTAAGATTACAAGTAACACTTCGTTTATTAGCATTAAACAATAAGAAATAATATGAATCTCCGCCTTTCGTAGGAGGGGTTCTTCCCTGTTCACCTCCCTTAGGATTTTCTACTTTTATAACCTCCGCTCCTAACCATGCAAGAGTTTCAGTGCACGATGGCCCTGCCTCAAACTGACTTAGGTCTATAACTCTAATGCCATTGAGGGCCCCCTGTTTGATTCCTGATTCTTGAAGTTTTTCTTCTAAAATATTAGCCAAAACCCGAAGCTCCCTTTGGTTATTAACAAATCTTCTAATTATGAAGATAACTAAAATATAATATAAGTAAGTTATGTAACCGCTATATCAGATAAAATACTTGTAATCACTGAAAAGAACAGCGACGATAATCTATAATCAACGTTCCATGTTTTATTATAATTAATATTATAAAAATAAAAATGGGAAAAACTTGTGATTGAAAAGATTGCTATACTAGGAACTGGTGCTAATGGCAGTTGTGCCGCAGCTGATCTTACAAGCAAAGGATACGAAGTTGATCTTTTAGATCAATGGCCAGAGCATGTTGAGGCAATGCGAAGAGACGGTCTCAGGATATGTATGCCAAATGAAAATTTAGAGGTAACCGTATCTGCATACCATTTATGTGAGCTGGCTGCTTTGTCACCTAAATATGATTTGGTTCTGCTTTATACAAAAGCCTATGATACGCGTTGGTCTTGTGAATTAATTAAACCATACCTGCATGAAGACGGACTTCTAGTAGGCATGCAGAATGCAATGACAGTTAATGATATAGTTGAAATTATTGGCGCAGACCGAACTGTTGGCGTTGTAGTGGAATGTTCCTCAGAAATATTTACACCGGGCGTGGTTCAAAGAAATACACCTCCAGAAAAAACATGGTTTGGAGTTGGTGATCTAGAAGGATCAAGGCAGGGCAGTAGCGAAGAGGTTGCTGAAATACTTAGTAATATCGGTAATGTTTCTATTTCTTCAGATATAATGTCTGCAAAATGGATAAAACTGGTGATAAATACGACGATGGCTGTCGTCGCAACATCAGGCCTTAATGGAGTTGAAGGACTTCGTGCTAATGGTATGAGAGAAGTACTCATGAGAGTTACTACCGAAGCTTTAAATGTATCACAAGGAATGGGTAATAAATTAGTGCCAATTTTTGGTTTAAATGAAGAAGATATTAAAGACACAAATAGATTTTTAGAAACTCTATTTGATAAAATGATGGCAGACGTGGGCCCCGCTGCGCGTGATTGTATTTTACAAGATCATTTAAAAGGTAGAAGGAGTGAAGCCGAAGAAATTAACGGCTTAGTAGTTAAAAATGGCGCTAAACTTGGCCTACCAACTGAAGTAAATTCTGCAATTATAGAAGTAAGTAAACGTATTCATTCGGGTGAATTATCTCCAGGCCCTGAAACGTTTGAGTTAGTAAAGGAAATGATTTCTAGCTGAGAAGAGTTTTTTTAAATTAGTTCTTATTGATACTGTTTTTATCGAAAGACTTATACGCTTAATGGTTATGTGTGTAAGTGATTTAAAATCTAAAATAAGATAATAGAATAGGGAGGATAAAGTGTTTATTAACAAAAGAATATTTAAGTCATTTATTTTTAGCTTTGTTTCTGTTTTTTTAATTACTTGTTTTTTTTCCAATAATGATACTTCTGCTGGCGAGAAGGGTGGAACACTAAAATATGGTGTAAAATCTAAAATTGAGACATATGATGCACACGGTGCTAACGCATATGGTGTAATGCATTATATTCCTCAGCACTATTCAACATTGGTGACTTTCAACTGGGATAATTTTCCTGAACTAGAGGGTGATGTAGCAGAAAGTTGGAATGTCTCTAATGATGGTCTCACTTATGTATTTAATATTAGGAAAGGCATCAAATTTCACGATGGAACGCCCCTTACAGCAAAAGATGTGAAGGCAACCTATGACCGTTTATATAACCCTCCGGAAGGTGTTCGGTCAGCTCGTAAAAACCTTTTTAGCAGTATTAAGAATATAGAAACTCCAGATGACTTTACAGTTGTATTCAAACTTAAGAGCCCTGATGGAGCTCTATTAACGGGGTTTGGATCACCCTGGAATTCTATATATTCAGCTAAAGATATTGCCAAAGGACCAAGATGGCATGCTGAGAATATTAATGGAACAGGCCCCTTTCGTTTTGTTGAGCATGTCAAAGGAAGCAAGTGGGTAGCCAAGAGATATGAAGGCTATCACTTTGATGATAACTATCTTGATGGAACAGTGGGCTTTGCGATTAAAAAAATAGTTAACCCTATGTTGGGAGGTCAGATAATGGCTGAATGGAGAGCAGCTGTTCCACCTGTAGTTAAAGTGCTTAAAGAAAAGATGGGAGATAAGGTTGCTTTTCAGACCATGCCAATGCTCTCTCTTATGATGATAACTTTGAATGCAGAATTTGAGCCCTTTAAGGATAAAAGAGTAAGACATGCACTGACACTTTGCATGGATAGACACAAAGGTTTACCTACACTTGCAAAGTTAACCTGGACAGCTCCTCAGCCAGCTGCCGGCGTGATGCCTGGAAGTGAGTTTGCTTTACCAAGTAATGAGTTAGAAAAATTGCCGGGATTTGGTCGGGACATGGCTGCTAATAGGGCAAAAGCAAGGGCTCTTTTGAAAGAATCTGGTCATCAAAACTTAACGTTTAAATATAGTAATCGTGCTGTGGCGCATCCTTATGAACAAATTGCTATATGGTTGATTGATCAATGGAAAAAATGTGGTGTTAGTGTAGAACAGATATCTAGTCCGACACCAAAATGGGTCAAAATGAGAAGGTCAGGGGCTTTTGATGTTACTATTGATTTCGTCAGTGGATTTCTCCCTGATCCAACGATTCTTTTGGCAAAACATATTTCGAAGGACCGGAACGCACAGAACTATTCTGGTTATACAGACCGGAAACTGGATGATCTATATGAGGCTCAAAAGAAACAACCTGATCCACAAAAGAGAAAAGCATTAATACATGAGTTTATTAAGCACAGTACCGACTTATCTTGGACATTACCCTTATCCTTTATGAATCGTACAATAGCTCTAGATAAAAAAGTCAAAGGCTATAAAATTGCTCCTTCATTGGTCTTAAACACTGATTGGCGGGGAGTTTGGATAGAAGACTAAGTCTTATGGGGAGGTGTTTTATTACACCCCCCCATTTTTTTCTAACCAATACACACGCTATTAAAATAAATACCATATGACTATAATATTATTATAGATATCAACAACACGCACTTGTGAGCAGACTTAACGTGTGGCAAATAAATTAATTATGTCTATTCCATATCTATGCGTAATAATTATTAATTATAATAGCGGTGAATGTCTTTCTAGATGTCTGGCAGCTTTAGAGCTACAAACTTATAATGATTTTGAAGTTATAGTCGTGGATAATAATTCGACTGATAATTCTATTAAATCATTAAAGAATTTACCGTCTTACTTTAAAATTATTAAAAATGAAAATAATATGGGATTTGCAAGTGCAAATAACCTGGCTGTGGAAAAATCAGAGAGTAGTTGGATTGCGTTACTTAACCCTGACGCTTTTCCTGAACCACAATGGCTAGAAAAACTTGTGGCCGCAATTAATAAACATCCTGAATTTAAATCTTTTGCATCAGTGTTACTAGATGATAGTGATGATAAAAGATTGGATGGAGCTGGTGATGTATATCATTTGAGTGGTTTAGCTTGGCGAGGAGGGCATAGGCGTCATGTTAGTGAGCTAACTCATGGTGGAGAAGTATTCTCTGCATCTGCTGCTGCTGCTTTATATGATCGTGATTTATTTAATCTTATTGGTGGATTTGATGAACGTTTTTTTTGTTATCTTGAAGATGTTGATTTAGGGTTTCGTATGCGTCTTAGGGGTGAGAGTTGTTTCTTAGTGACTGATGCAATTGTCCGTCATATCGGTTCTGTTATTACTGGTCGTCACAGTAAGTTTACAATATATCATAGCATTCGAAATCTAATTTGGACCTTTATTAAAAATATACCAGGACCTTTATTACCTTTTCTTATTCCTTTACATGCGTTGGTAATTATTCTTTTGATACTTATGGCTATACGAAAAAATGTTGGTGGAGAAGCTATGCGAGGTTTGGTTGATAGTTTACGTAATATGCCCGATATTTGGCATTCAAGGAGAATAATACAAGAAAAACGTACTTTGCATTGGTGGCAGGTATTACGACTGCTTAACTGGAAGCCCTTCGCACCAATACTTCGTTCTTTTGACTTTATTTCTACTACATCTAATAAAAAAACTGTCTAAAACTAAATTATCGATAAATAAATGTAATTATCCAAACTAATTAGTTTATTATTTTGATAATAGTTAAAATATTTTATTAGGTGTCCTTAACTTTAGTAAGAGGGACTTATTCAAAATGGAAATAGAAAGATTAAAAATACCAGAAGTTATTTTGTTTTATCCCAAAAAACATGAAGATGCGCGCGGATATTTCTCTGAGAAATAAAAAAAAAA
>JAQWSA010000054.1 GCA_029243445.1 Alphaproteobacteria bacterium | reverse complement strand
AGTACTGTCCACACTTCTTTGCTGACTCTGCAACTATCTCGCCTGCAGCCCGTTTAGTTCCTACAAAAAGAACTCTACCGCCACCAGCGGCAATGTCGCGAGTTGTATTTAATGCTGCATAGAGCATTGGCACAGTTTGTTGTAAATCAATAATATGAATCTTATTTCTGCTACCAAAAATGTACTGTTCCATTTTTGGATTCCATCTTCGGGTATTGTGCCCAAAATGGACTCCCGCCTCTAACAACTGACGCATAGTAAACGTTGGGACCGCCATCCGGGTCTCTCCTTCTCCGGTTAAACCTCTGTAGAACGTGGCCCGATTAGGGCACCGGAGCGAATACATAGTTCTCTAAGTAGCCGCAAATCCTACATGTGATATAATTAATTAAATCAAATACTTTATGAATAAGCTAGATAGCGCTCTATCACTAAAATTGCAAGTTTTGCTTAAAATTAAATTATCCCTTTTTATACTCAATCTCCAGAGCCACCATGTCCGTATCTCCTATGTTTGTAACATTATGTTCAAATCCATTACCAACTTCGTAGAAAAAAGATTTTCCTGGTTCAGATTTAATTTCACCGACTGACCCATCGGATCTTTCGTAGCGCAGCTTTGCTGGTTCAATATGGTATCCAACATAATTGGTATCATGAACATGCCACCCAGATTGTTGGCCTGGCGTAATACGGTGAAAGGTTATACGTGTAGTATCATTATCTAATAAAACTTCATAATGACTGAGTTTTTCAGAAGAAATTTCTAACTTATTTTTTTCTTCAAGATGATTAGACATAAAATTTCTCTCCCATTAAATATTGAAGAACTACATTTTATATTCTATTTCTAAAGCAATAATTTTTTCAATACCAACATTAATTGCATTATGCTCAACAGGGGCCTTTACCGAAAGAGCCACACCAGGTGTGTAATCTATTTCTAATTCCGTTCCGTCAGAATTATCAAGATGAAGAGTGCCATTCGACTGTTGCAACGCGACATAATCATACTCATGCTTATGCCAACCAGTTTGTTCACCAGGCTCAATCGAAAATAATGTAATACATGTCTTTTCATTATCTAGGAGAATTTGATACTTAGCAATTGGACGGTCAGCAGATTCGGATGCGGTTTTATTATTTAGTTTGATTGACATAGAATCTCCTAATTTAGTTTTTTAAACACTAAATACAGTAAAAATAAACAAACCACTTTCTTATGCCCATTAAGCCTCAACAACCTCTATTACGCCAGGTATGGATCTAATTGCATCACATACATTAGTTGTATAAGTAAACGCTCCCTCAAGACGAACCTCTATGTCTCTATCTACTGCAGGGATCATCAAACTTATTTTAGCTCTTCCATCTTTAGTTTTTTTGGTATTTATTTGCTTATCAATAACAGATTTAAGTGTTGACAATGTTTCAGCTTTATCCAGCCACACTTGAATTGACATAGGGGCTGATTCAGCTGCCGACTCTATATCTATTAAAGACTGCAGTGTTAAACGAAGTTGTCCTTCTTCGATTCTCGCTAATACCTTAAGTAATAACGGTTTAGCGCCAGCTTGAAGTAAATCTCTATGGTTTCCTAAAACTTCAGAAAAAGCAGTTACCTCATAAACTCCCGATCCATCAGATAATTGAATGAAAGCATACTTATTACCTCTTTGAGAAGTTCGATGCTGTATATTTAAAACTGTTCCCGCCAATGAAACAATCATTGTGCCTCCATTTGCTAAAACAGTATCATGGAGATTATTAAAACTGGGAACACCTAGGCGCTGTAATGCCTTAGCGTACTCATCTAGTGGATGCGCAGAAAGGTAAAAGCCAACTGCACTAAGTTCTCTTTCTAAACGTTCTACTTGTGGCCATTCATCTACTACTTCTAAGCGCGGTGTATCAGTCATACCGACAGATTGATCATTTAAAAAATTGAATTGACCACTTTGTCGATCCGCATTCTTCGATTGAGCATAACTAATAATTAACTCTATACCGGCAAATAATTCTGCACGATTACTGTTTATAGAGTCTAGAGCTCCCGCCGCTATAAGGTTTTCTATTAGTCGTCTATTTATTGCCTGCGGATCTACTCTACCTGCTAAATCAAATATAGTAGCAAAACTGCCATTTTTTTCTCGTTCATGAATTACTATATCCATTGCCGCATGACCTACCCCCTTAATAGCAGAGAGGGCATATCTAATATCTCCAACGTTATTTACATTTTTCTCTTTGTTATAATTAGAATATTCAACAGAAAATTCAACCTCAGATCTATTCACGTCAGGAGATAGTAGTGTTATATTTTGACGTTCTAACTCTTGCTGATAGAGTGATAGCTTATCCGTGTTACTCATATCTAATGTCATGGATGCGGCGAAAAATTCAACTGGATAATTCGCTTTAAGATAGGCGGTTTGGTAAGCAATCATAGCGTAGGCTGCAGCATGGGCCTTATTAAAACCATAGCCAGCAAACTTTGCTATAGTTTCAAATATACGTGTCGCCGTTTCTTCATTTACATTTCGTGCTTTTGCTCCTGAAACGAATACATCTCTTTGAGCGTCCATTTCTTTCTGAATTTTTTTACCCATTGCTCGTCTTAATAAATCAGCAGAGCCAAGTGTAAAACCGGCCAAAGCTTGTGCCATTTGCATGACCTGCTCTTGGTATATTGGAATCCCATAGGTTTCACTAAGGCAATCTTTTAAATCGTCATGCAGATAATCAACCTCCTCAATACCATGCTTACGATTAATATAGCTTGGAATATTATCCATAGGCCCAGGACGATAAAGTGCTACTACAGCGATTATATCCTCAAACCTATCTGGTTTAAGTTTTCTCATAACATCGCGCACCCCAGATGATTCACACTGAAATACTCCAGTCGTATCTCCTTTGGTCAACATATCAAAAGTTGCCGCATCATTAAGAGGTAGGTTTTCTAAATCTATCTTTATTTTTATTTTATCTAATAAAGATAACGTCTTTTGGATAACATCTAGAGTTTTTAGCCCTAAGAAATCAAATTTTACTAAGCCAGCCAACTCAACATATTTCATAGAGAATTGTGTGGCTAGTGTTTCTGAACGTGGGTCAAGGTATAAAGGAATTGATTCTTCTAGAGGTCGATCACCAATAACAATACCCGCAGCATGAGTAGATGAGTTCCTGTAAAGTCCTTCAAGTTTCAAAGCCAGATTTAATAAATGTTTTATATTCTCATCATTGGCTTGCAGTTTTTGTAACTCAGGTTCGATTTCTATAGCCTGCTGCAACGTAACAGGATTTGCAGGATTTGCTGGTACAAGCTTCGCAATACGGTCAACTAATCCATATGGCATCTCCAAGACACGACCTACATCTCTAACTACTGCTCTAGCTTGCAGCTTACCAAACGTGATAATTTGAGCTACGCGATCAAAACCGTATCTCTCCTGTACATAATGTATTACTTCATCTCGTCTAGCTTGACAAAAATCGATATCAAAATCTGGCATAGAAACACGCTCAGGGTTAAGAAAACGCTCAAAAAACAGTCCCCATCGTAGTGGGTCTAGATCAGTTATCGTAAGAGCCCAAGCAACTACAGAGCCTGCCCCTGAGCCTCTTCCTGGACCAACAGCGATATCATTTGTTTTAGACCATTTAATAAAATCAGAAACGATTAGAAAATAACCAGAATAACCCATATCTTCAATGACTTGAAGTTCATACTTTAATCTATCTATATAAGGTTTTGACTTACTTTCTCGTGTTTTTAAGTCCATGGAGGATGTAAATACTTGGTTATTTAATCGTTTTTCTAACCCTACATTAGCCTGAGTAACCAATTCAGTGTTTTCATCAATATCAGTTCCTGTTTTAAAAGGTGGAAGTTTAGGCTGAGTATCCTTAGGCATAAACCCACATCTTTTGGCAATGACTTTAGTATTTATTATTGCTTCGGGTATATCTTCAAATAAACGCTTCATTTCATCTGATGTTTTAAATCTATGCTCTGGTGTTACTCTTCGCCTTCTTGATTCAGAAACATATGAACCTTCAGATATACACAAAAGCGCATCGTGAGCTTCGTACATATCCAGCTCAGAAAAAAACACCTCATTCGTAGCAACTAAAGGCAACTTATTAGTATAAGCTAAATTTACTAGTGCTTCCTCAACAAATAATTCATCATCTAAACCATGACGTTGCAGTTCTATATATAACCGATTAGGAAACAAACTAATTAAACGATCACAATAGTCTTGAGCGCCATCATTCTGACCATTTTTAATTAGCCTTGCCAGCTCACCACTAATTCCGCCACTAAGTGCTATAAGACCCTCGGTGTGCCCTTTTAATTCTTCTAAAGATAACTGAGCTCTATATAGAGGATCTGTCGATGCATAAGAGTAACTAACTAGATGCAAAAGATTTCGGTACCCCACCTCTGATTGTACTAACAGAACTAGCTGGCTGGGAGCGGGTAATATATTTTGTTTAAAAGATTTATTTATTAAAGACTGCGATTTAGTTTCTAAGTCTTTGTTATTAATAGACACCTGACAGCCAATAATTGGTTGTATCCCTCCCTTAGCCGCCTCTAACGCGAACTCTAAAGCACCAAATAAATTAGATGAATCGGTTATAGCAATAGCAGGCATTTTCTGCTGCTTACATATTGATATCATTTCGGGAATACGTATTGCCCCTTCCGCTAAAGAATAAGCAGAATGAACACGTAAATGCACAAATTCAGCA
>JAQWSA010000053.1 GCA_029243445.1 Alphaproteobacteria bacterium | reverse complement strand
ATGATGCGCCTGTTACCAGAGCTACGGATTTATTAGATTTTTTTTTTAATTCCATACTCTATCACTCACCATTTGCTATAATGTTATTACTAAAGGGTAGTATTTTATTGAGCAGTTGATTTTTCTGTAGGAACAATTCGCGTAACCACCATACCATCTCTATCAAGTAAATCTGGTATTCGAGGGGCTATAATATCTTGCCAATGATCACTTTCATATACAGCTGCATAAAGTTTTTCTCTGCTTTTTTCATTTTCAAATCTGCGCAACCAAATATATATACTTTCATCTTCTTCACCTTTATAGGAACCAGTAATAACCATCCCTTTAGAAATTTGAAAAGGTATAATTTCTGATTCCATTAATTTCAGCCATTCGGTCATTTTACCTGGCCAAACTTTGTATTGTCTTAACTCATAAAACGCCATAATGATTACTCCCATGATTAAATACTAAAACATTATCCTTGAACTTTTACATCCCGACAACCATTCAAAGAGTACTAACGAAATGCCACACTTACCAGCAGCATCTGTTTTATCAGATATTACCGTACTTGATTTAACTCGGGTACGCTCAGGACCCACCTGTGTTAGGCAACTAGCAGATTGGGGAGCTGATGTCATAAAAGTTGAAATTCCACCTATTCTGGAAGGAAATAGCGGACTTGCAAGTAATCGTAATGGCTCTGACTTCCAAAATTTACATCGTAATAAACGTTCCCTTACATTAAACCTTAAGGAAACTGAAGGATTAAAAATTTTTAATGATTTAGTTAAAAAAGCAGATGTAGTTGTAGAAAATTACCGTCCGGACGTTAAAAATAGACTAGGAATAGACTATGAAAGTCTTGCTGAAATTAATGACCAGATTATTTTAGCAAGTATATCTGGATTTGGACAAAACGGACCATATGCTAAAAGACCAGGGTTCGACCAAGTAGCCCAAGGCATGGGCGGTCTGATGTCAATTACTGGGCTTCCGGGGCAAGGTCCTGTTAGAGCTGGTATTCCAATTGCAGATTTAACGGCAGGAATTTTTTGCTCACAAGGTATATTATTAGCACTTCTAGAACGTCAGAAATCTGGCAAGGGACAATGGCTTCATACATCCTTATTAGAGGCTCAAATATTCATGCTAGACTTCCAATCAGCCAGGTGGTTAGTTGACGAAGAAGTGCCATGGCAGGCTGGAAACAACCATCCCACCAGTATACCGACAGGGGTATTCAAAACATCAGACGGGCACATGAACATCTCTGTAGCTGGAGGTGCTATATGGAAGCGCTTCTGTGAAGAAATGGGACATTTAGAGTGGATTGAGGATACAGATTATATTGACTCCGAAGCACGATCTACAAATCGTGACAGATTAAATGCAGAAATAGAAGATTGTACAATAAAAGAGACTACTACAACTTGGATCAATAGGTTTAACAAAGCGGGGGTACCGTGCGGTCCAATTTATGGTATGGACGAAGTTTTTTCTGACCCACAAGTAGAGGCATTGGGTATAGCTCAGAGCCTAAATTCACCATTGCTAGGAAAGCTTAAATTTGTCCGACAACCAGTTAATCTAACAAGAACCCCTAGCTCCTTTGTTGTTGCACCGCCAGAAGCTGGCGAGCATACAACTGAAATTCTTTCTGAATTAGGTTATTCTGAAATAGAAGTTAATGATCTTAAGACAAAAGGTGTCGTGTAGACTAAGCACTAACAAAAGGTAGAATATATAAATGACTACTGATCAAATAATATGTACTCATGACGGCTCGTCAGGAAAAATTATATTTAATAATCCACAGCGCCATAACGCAATGTCACTTGAAATGTGGCGTGATGGCACCAAGGCCATACAAAATCTCTGTAGTTCAGATAAAATAAGGTGCATTAGTTTAAAAGGAGCAGGTGATAAAGCGTTTGTTGCAGGAGCTGATATTTCAAAATTTGGAAAAGAGCGAAACTCCAAAGACGCCATTGCGGAATACAACGAGTCAGTAAGAATATTTCAAGATACTTTAATAAAAGTTCCCATACCTACTATAGCTGAAATTAATGGTTATTGTATCGGTGGCGGTTTAGCAATCGCACTTTGCTGTGACATTAGAATAGCTGCAAAAAATTCACGATTTGCGGTACCAGCTGCTAAGCTTGGACTAGGCTATGCAGCTAACGGAATAGAAAGATTAATGCAAATAGTAGGGCCATCTTTCGCTATGGAAATATTTTATACAGCGCGACAGTTTTCTTCTGATGAAGCTTTAACTATGGGACTAGTAAATAGGGTGATTGATAATTCTGAATTAACTGAGTACTGCGATAACTATGTAAATACAATCGCAAACAATGCACCCCTAACAATAAAAGCAGTTAAAGCTGCAGTAAACGAGAACTTAAAATCCTATAGCGACAGAAACTTGGAGCTATGTGATGAGATGGTTACTGCTTGTTTTAATAGCAAAGACTATATTGAAGGACAGGCTGCTTTTATGGAAAAACGTAAACCCGTTTTTACAGGCACTTAAGACTTTGATAAATACCTATATATTTCAGTAAAATCGCTATTAGGTAGAGCAGAATTAGTTTGTTTCCATAATCGAGAGACAACGTCACCAATAGCATTGGGTGTCTTCGCCTTCACAACCTGATCATGATATAATGAAACATCTTTAGACATCAATGCAGTGGCAAAGCCGGCATCGAAAGTACCACTTAATATTCGTTTAGGAAACTTATCTTCTGTAGAAGTATTACGACCGCTAGAAACATTTAATACAGATAATATAGTTTTCATCTCTAATCCGTGTGAAAGTCCAAATATAGTCGCTTCAGAAGTTGCCGCCATAGCGGTGGCAGAAAGAAAATTATTAAGCAACTTCATTGCTTGTGCCTGTCCGGGTTCTTGTCCTACCTGAATAACATTACCTGCAATTACATTAAAAACTTCAGTTAGACCTTCAATACTATCATCAGGACCAGAACACATTAATGCCAGAGTGGCAGCGACCGCCCCTGATTTACCTCCACTTACAGGAGCGTCTATAAAAATAATATTTTCTTTAGATAAATTGTTTCCAACTTTAGAAGCAATCTCAGGGCCAGTGGTTGATAAATCAATTATTGTATGACATTTACGGCTTTTTGCCTCTACTATATCTTTAGTGACCTCGGTAACAATTGATCCATCCGGAAGACTTAGAAAGATAAATTCTGCGGCTAAAGCAACATCTAAAATACTGCCTACTACACCTGCTCCTCTGGGAGCTCTTTCTGCTGTTCCTGCAATATCATAACAAATGATATCTATACCAGATTTTACTAGATTACTGCACATAGCAGCTCCCATATTACCAAGACCAATAAACCCATATATATTAGTTGCCATAACCCATAATCCTTTATACTTAAAATATTAGTCGTTTTAATTTACTGTATCTTTATAGCTAGATTCTTTTATTGAATAGAGGTTTAGGAGCAAATTAATGACAACAACTCAAATCTGGGAACTTTATGCAATAAAGTATGGCACAATAGAGGGAAGAAATAGAAATGAGAATTTTTTAACATCAGACCCTCATGATCAATCTCCTATGCCCCTTGATTATTTTGTCTGGGCTGCAATATCTGAAAATAAAACTATAATTATAGATACAGGCTTTAACGATACTGAAGCAAAAAAACGTGGAAGAATTTTACAACGTAGCGTTACAGAGGGTCTATCAATGATAGGCATTACAGCGTCTAATGTTTCAGACGTTATAGTTACTCATTTACATTACGATCACATTGGTGGGCATACTGAATTTCCGGCGGCCAAATTTCATTTACAGGAAAGTGAAATGAGATACGCAACCGGACCTTATATGTGCACACATAATATGAATCATTCGTATACCCCCGAACACATTATGAGCATGGTAAAAAACGTATTTGAGGGACGCGTTACTTTTTATGATGGAGTAGGACAAGTTGCATCTGGCATAACAGTACATCATGTTGGTGGTCATACAATGGGCCTACAGTTTGTTAGAGTGTTGACTAAAAGAGGTTACGTTGTACTAGCTTCAGACACTGCCCATTTTTATGAAAACATGCTGCAAAAAAATCCTTTTCCAATTATATTTAATTTGGAAGATATGGTTCAAGGGTATTCTGATTTACATAATCAAGCAGACACTCAAGAGCATATTATTCCAGGACACGACCCAATAGTACTGGATATTTATCCAGCACCTGACACAAGACTGAATGGTGTTATTGCAAGACTTGATGTTGCGCCTAATATATGAATAAAAATAAATAGTCTTGATAAAAATAGTTATTAAAACGTGATTATTAATAAAATTAGTTTCAGTGGTAAACTTAGTAATCTGATTGAATAGGATTTTTAAAAAATGATAGAGATAGATAATATCGATCATATAGGAATAAGAGTTGCTGATAGAGATCGTGCAATTAAATTCTATAATTTATTTGGCTTTAAATCTATTCGCGCCGCAGACAATGATGATGTGATAGTAATGAAAAATGATAATAACGTTGAAATAAATATAATTTTCAACGCTAATAATAATAATAAAAATAATAACATCTTGATGGATGAAACCGAAAAATTTCCAGGATTCACGCACGTAGCATTCCGGGTAGAGTCAATAAAAAATACGATAGAAAACCTTAATAAAAATAATATAGAAATCACTCAGGGACCTGTAGCCTTTGGAGAGGACGGCCATGTTTCCGTATTTTTAAGAGACCCTGATCGTAATACACTAGAATTGAGAGGTAGAGCTGAGGACCTTTCTGAACTGGGCGGTGTTGAGATATATGAACCAAAGAATTAAGATGATTAAATAATTATATCTATGTATAGATTCTTTAAAATTATCTTTTTTTTCGACGCCAAACTTCCGGCATTTCAAATGAACCAGCCCAAATACCCATTTTTTCTCTACGGGCTCTCATTTCTGACTTTATAAATTTATTAGAGTATCGCGTGTAAGCAACAGCATATCCATTGTAGACCAACCAGTCATTTAAATTAATATTTTTAACCCAACAAATTGATAGGGCTCGTCTATATCTATCTAAATCTTTGTAGTGGCAATAAACCTTTTCAGTAGAAATTTTATTAATAAGAGCGTTTTTTGCTACTTTGCCACAATTGTAAAGCGCACTTATATCATTCGTGCATTTCTGCTTCATCTCTGGCGCATCAATACCAAACAATCTTACTTTTCTATTAAATATTTTTAATGAGTCACCATCTGTAATAGTAGCTTTTCCATAAAAATATTTATCAAAATTATTTACATTGTCTACAATTGCAGGAATCTGTGCGTCAGACGGAATAGATAGAATAAAAAGAAATGCATATATAAAAAATAAAAACCTGAATAATCTAATTGGAAAAACAATTAATATTGAGAGCATATTTATTATTCTATTAATTATTAGGCTTGCAGATAATTAAAATAACTTAAAAAAATATAAATCATAGTTAAGGTTGGTAACAAAAAGCCAGAAAAGCTACAAATCTAATTTACAATACAGCATCCGATGAAAACTCAGAGCTTATTCTCATTCTTTAATGCGATTTGACAATGCTCCAGTCTAGAAAACCGCCAACTAGCGAATGCTCTATAAACTAAATCAATAATGTTATATAGCAATGGGAGAGAAACAATTTTAGCCAGAAATTTCCATCTGCGTAAATGTTTCCAAATTAGAAGAAATGCTTTTAAACCTACGTGAACTTTTCCGTTTTCATCTATGGCATGAAGTAATTTTAAAGCTTTTGACTTACTTATATCAAACCGATTAAGACCATCAATTGATATAGTTATGTCTTGCCAATCAAATACATCTATCGGCGCTATTTTAATATAATGTCTTATTTCTCTAGAGCATAATCCGCATTTTCCATCATAAAAAACTATAATCATCTTATTTTATATTTCTATTATTCCTACATCGTTTTGAACAGTATCTTACTTGGTCCCATACCTTGCCCCACTTTTTTCGCCATTTAAATGGACGGTCGCACACTTGGCATACTTTAGTCATATTGTTGGGATGAGGTGTTATAAATGAATTCTTAATTAGTCTAACTTTTCTAAATTTATTAATTATTATAAAAAAATATTTTATACTTTCCTACTTCAGGCAATTTATAAAACACTCATACTGATCGATACGAATATATTACCAAGACAGATTATATTTTTTTTAATAAT
>JAQWSA010000052.1 GCA_029243445.1 Alphaproteobacteria bacterium | reverse complement strand
TATTTTTCTTTCTATTTCTTTATATCAGTTTATCCATATTACGCTTTTCAACCTCTTGTTGACGAGCCCATAGAGAGGCATATACACCCTTAGCAGCTAGCAACACATTATGGCGCCCGCGCTCAATAATTGATCCTCCATCAAGTACTAATATTTCATCCGCATCAACTACTGTAGACAAACGGTGGGCAATAATAAGTGTGGTGCGATTAGCCGAAACATCATCTAATGATTTTTGTATCTCTCGTTCAGTGTTTGTATCAAGGGCCGAGGTTGCTTCATCAAATAATAATATCATTGGCTGCTTTAGAATTGTCCTCGCAATGGAAACTCTCTGCCTTTCGCCTCCTGACAATTTTAGACCGCGTTCGCCCACTTTTGTGTTATAACCATCAGGCAGACTTATAATAAAATCATGGATATGGGCCATGCGGGCTGCTGCTTCTACTTCAGACGGAGTAGCCGTTGGTCTACCATATTGAACATTGTAATAAATAGTGTCGTTGAATAAAACTGTATCTTGAGGCACCACCCCTATTGATTCACGAAGGCTAGACTGCGTTATATCTCTAATGTCTTGTCCATCTATAGTTATTTTCCCTTCATCAATATCGTAAAACCTGAATAGTAGGCGTGAAATAGTTGACTTACCAGCTCCAGATGCGCCAACTATCGCTACCTTTCGGCCAGCCGAAACTTCAAAATTAAGGTCTTTCAATATTACTCTGTTTTTATCATAGGAAAAAGAAACGTTCTCATAACGTATTTCTCCATAACTTACTGATAAATCCTTAGCTCCAGTAATATCTTTAATTTCACGTTCAACCTCCAGCAACCCAAACATATACTCCATATCTACTAGCGATTGTCGTATTTCACGATAAACAAACCCTAGAAAATTTAGGGGCTGAAATAGCTGCATCATATATAAATTAACAGCTGCAAACTCCCCTATCGACATTTCTCCGATAGATACCCGTTTTGCACTTAAAATAAGTAAAACAGTAAGACCAAAAGCAATAATTATGCCTTGCCCAACATTTAATAAAGATAAGGTAGTAAGGCTTTTTACAGCCGCATGTTCATAACGTATCAGTGATGTATCATATCTTTCTGCCTCATGCTCCTCGTTACCAAAGTATTTTACAGTCTCGAAATTAAGCAGGCTATCGATAGCTTTTGTGTTTGCCTCGTTATCACTTTCATTCATAGCCCTCCTAAATTTTAGTCTCCATTCGGTAAATAGCAGTGTAAAGGTAATATAGATAACTACAGTTACTAGCGTAATAAAACTAAATATAAATCCAAATAAAGACCATAATATGCCACAAACTAGAGTAATCTCTACAAGAGTGGGAAGTATATTAAACAACATAAATCGAAGTAAAAAATCTATACCCTTAATTCCCCGATCTATAGCCCTACTCAACCCCCCAGTCTGACGATCTAGATGAAAATGTAATGCCAAACTATGAAGGTGACGAAAAATAATGAGGGCTATATGACGAATAGCTCTTTGACCTACCCTCGCAAATACAAAATCACGTAATTCTGCAAATGCCTGTTGGCCTACCCTAAGCAAGCCATAGCCGATTAGAAGTGCTACAGGTAAGATGACTTCTTGAGTTTCTAAAGGCCTTAGTAAATCAACTACTTTTCCAAAAACTGCAGGAACTGCAACAGTAGCTATCTTTGCTAAAATTAAAAGTATTATTGCGATAACTACTCTAAACTTCATTTCCCACTGACCGTCAGGCCACAAATAGGGTAATAATTTACGGATAACGCTCCATTTTTTACCCGAAGCAAAATTGTCTTTGTTTTTATGTAAAGTTTTCATAATAGGGATAATTATTATATAATATATATATAATACAATTACTTATATATTTTTAATAAAGTATAATAGAAGATAAATACCAAGAAATATTGCTACCCACAAAACCATACTGCCAGTCGGCCAGGTTCTTGCTAAGATACCTTGAGGTCCATGATGTTTATAAAGCTGATCAACTAAACGGCGCACACGTAAGATAGTTACGTCAAAAAGATTACTATGTAATCTGAGTACCGCATTTGTGATCGAAGTAAGAATAGATGTAGCTAAACGGCGATAAATCCAGTCTGAGTCTAAAATTGTTGATCGTGATTGAATTGGATATAAACCGGTTTTTATTAATACGGCAAAGGAAAGAGCCGAAAAAAAGAGGAGTTGAATCTGCGATAGAACGTGTGAATCGGTATATGGAACATAATTCACTTCAAATGGCAAAATATAAAAAAGAGAAGACGGCCAAACACCAATTCCTATGCAAAGAATTGAGGCTAGTGCCATGGCAATCAACATATTTAAAGGAGCTTCCTTTGGTCGTTTTTTAGAATCATTTGCAAAAAATGCAAAATAAGGAACTTTAACCCCAGAATAGTGAATTACGCCAGCCGAAGCCAATAGTAACAACATCCATACCCAATAATGCCCTTCATAAGCTACGGCAGAAAGTATCATTGATTTACTGATAAACCCACAGAATAAAGGAAATGCTGATATTGAGGCCGCCCCTATAATACAAAATATACTTGTAAAGGGCATTGTCTTATATAAGCCACCAAGTTCACTAGCTAAAACAGTGCCTGTTCTATGTAAAACTGCCCCCATCGACATAAATAGTAAGGCTTTGTATATAATATGAGAAAAAGCATGAGCGGCAGTTCCATTCAAAGCAAGTTCAGTTCCAATGCCTATACCTACAACCATAAATCCTAATTGGTTATTAAGACTGTACGAGAGCACTCTACGTAGATCATTCTCAATAACAGCAAAAAAGATCGGAAATACAGCCATAATTGTTCCAATCCAAATAAGCTCCTGAGTACCTGCATAACCCCTTGCTAGAGCGTAGATGGCTAGCTTAGTCGTAAATGCCGAAAGTAAAACTGTTCCAGTTGGAGTAGCTTGTGGGTATGCGTCATGTAACCAGTTATGTAGTAGAGGAAATGCTGCTTTAATACCAAATGCTATAAATATTAAAACTCCGCTAAAAGATTCCAGTCCTATATGACCGAATGCTATAGAACCGGTCTCATTCCAGCGTATAATTAAACCGGCTAATAATAGCACACCCGACCCAACCTGTATCATAAGGTATCGCATGCTCGCTGCCAGGGCTTCTGGGGTGCGCCGGGCTAAAATTAAAAAAACTGATGATATTGCCGTGAGTTCCCAATAAACAAAAAGTGATATGAGATCGCCCGCAAAAACAGCACCAATAGCTGCTCCAGAATAAATTAATCCTGACAAGTGTTCTTCTATTGCGCGAAGGTGCAAAGAATAAATTATACCTAAGAAGATCGCGATCAAAAACACATAACAAAATATTCTGGATAGCGGATCTACCCGTAAAAGTTCTAATTGCTGTCCAAAAGCAGTAATAGCAAAATGACTGCCATCAGGTAAATTGTAGAGCATAACTGCTGACACAACAGGCAAAGCTAATAGATATATGCCTCGTAAATAACCTTGTAGAAACGGCACCATTAAGGCCCCTAAGATCAGTATTAATCCTGGAGGAAAATCAATCATCATAATAATCCTCTGGCCGCTTTAAAATCTTATTAATCTGTTTAGCTAGAAAAACAAGAAAGATACTACCTATGAGACCGTAAACTCCATAGAAACCAATATATCCATCAACTCCCATCTCTGCATGGCGGTGAATAATGAAATCGGCTATAAATAAAAATACACAGATTACTGATAAAACCCATATAATCATAGTAGAATTGATTTTCTTTGCTAACCAACCAGCAGGAATAGAGGTTTTATCTTCGGCGCTATTGTAATGATTATCACTCATAACGGCCTCTCTAACATTCCATTTAGAAGCTGTTCAACTGCATCAGGGGCAAAAAATAATATAAAACATGCAACGGCAGTAAAACACAAAGGTATCACGCAA
This sequence comes from Alphaproteobacteria bacterium, assembly GCA_029243445.1. The sequence continues at coordinate 2,381 of JAQWSA010000052.1, read as the reverse complement.
AACCAGGGTGCTTCGGCCAAACGATTTCGCAGCATATAATTAAATTCGTTATCTATTTGTGCTAAGTCCGTACTGTTATTTTCTTTATCAACAGGTCGAAAAAATGCCCTTATAACAATTGGCATCAAATACGCTATGTTTAGCAATGAACTGATCATTAGCGCTGCAAGTACAAACCAATAACCTCCATCCATTCCTCCAAGAGCTATATACATCTTACTCCAAGCTCCTCCTAAAGGAGGTAGCCCTATAATCGATAAAGCCCCTATAAAAAAAGCTCCCATCGTAAAGGGCATTGCGCGACCGATACCGTTTAGTTGGCTAACTTCTGTCTTATGCGTAGCCGTATGGATTGCTCCAGCAACAAAAAAAAGTGTTATTTTACCAAAAGCGTGCATCAAGATATGCATTCCTGCTCCAACTAAGGCTAGAGGAGTAGCAATCGCCGCACCGAGTACTATATAGCCTAGTTGACTTACAGTAGAATAAGCCAATCTTGCTTTCAAATTATCCTTAGTTAAAGCAATAATAGAAGCTGCTAAAACTGAGAAAGTAGCTAAATAAACTAGCCATTCAGAAGCACCTGTAGCAAGAAGGTGCTCAGAACCGAATATATATACTGATACTTTAAGGATAGTAAAAACTCCGGCCTTAACAACAGCAACAGCATGTAATAGCGCACTAACAGGAGTTGGCGCCACCATAGCACTAGGAAGCCACTTATGGAGCGGCATCAAGGCAGCTTTGCCAATACCGAAAGCGAATAAGGCCAGCAAAAAACCAGTAGTGACTGCATCTGCCTTTCCGGACAAAATACCACCTGGTTTAAAATCTAGGGTGCCTGCTAAACTAGAAGTCCAAAGGATTGCCGGAATAAAAAATAATATGGAGGTACCCAGCAACATAATTAAGTAAATACGTCCTCCTGTTCGAGCTTTTGGGTCACCATGATGAGCTACTAATGGGTAGGTACTTAAAGTCAGAACTTCATAAAATATAAATAGAGTAAATAGGTTCCCAGAGAATGCAATTCCCATAGTAGCTGACAAGGCCACCGCAAATGCAACATAAAATTGGGTTTGCCGCGGTTCTTTGTTACCTCGCATATAACCAATTGAATATAGTGAATTAACAATCCATAGAAAGGAAGCTATTAAGGCAAAAAGCATTCCAAGCGGTTCAATCTGAAAAGCTACTTCTAAACCTGGAGCAACATTTAACAGCAATAGCTCTGGTCGGTCACCATTACTTATACCGGGTAAAATCTGAATTACATTAGAGAATAATAAAACTGAAGTTATTAAAGTAACGGTCTCGCGAATATTTTGTTGTCGACCTAATAACCAAATTAATATGGCACCTATAGTCGGTATCAGAAGAGATGCAATAATGATATTATTTGGACTCACTACTTCACCTAATATGCTGCGTTGATGAGTGAGGAGGCAACATGCTGCACTAATCCAACAGATAAAGAAGTATCAAAACCAAAATATACTGCTGCTCCAACTAACAAGAATGCAGGAATAAGCATTGATGATGGGACCTCTCTTAATTGATTAATTTTATTAGTTGGTTCCCTGAAATAGGCTACCTCAACCACCCTACCAATATACAGCATAGTGACTAAAGATGCTGCGACTATAAGAGCAACTGCCCACCACTGACCTTCCTGCAGTGCAGCCAAGGCTAAATACCATTTACTTATAAACCCTACAGTTCCTGGAGCCCCCAATAGGCTTAAGCCTAGTATTACAAAACCTGCCATCGTAAATGGCATCTTACGTCCAATACCTGCCATGTCTTCAATTTTAACTGATCCCAATCTAAACATCACAGCACCAATGAGTAAAAACAGACCTGCCTTCATGATGGCATGATTAAACATGTGAGCAATAGCGCCAGTCAGTCCAATCTCTGTTGCATAACTAATCCCAAGAGTAATGAAGCCAATTTGTGCTACACTTGAATAAGCAAGCATTCGTTTTATATTGCTTTGAAAAACGGCTACAATAGAAGCAGCAAACATAGCCAGTAATGAGAGAACAAAAAGAATTTCAGGTAAGGGGGTGCTTTGAAAAAATTCAACACCACCAAATACTGTAAAAAAGAATCTAAGTAAAAGATAGATAGCCACTTTAGTGGCTGTACCAGCGAGAAAAGCACTGGCAACCCCGGGAGAATATGCATAGGCATTTGGCAGCCATAAATGCAATGGAAATAGAGCTAATTTTAGAGATATTCCTACTGTCAAGAAAGCCAAAGCCGCCAAAACGGGACGCGAATTTTCTATTAGGGGAATCCTTTGCGATAAATCATAGAGATTTAACGTTCCAGTCATAGCCCAAAGCAGCCCTATACCTATGACTATAAACGTCGCT
>JAQWSA010000051.1 GCA_029243445.1 Alphaproteobacteria bacterium | reverse complement strand
AATCACAATCTATCGTTTGAGATTAATATTTAATTCTTAGATAAAAAATGAGCCTAAAATTACATTTTTGGCAATTTTTAAGTATGGTATACCAAAGATATCACTAATGGCAACAGGTACAGAAATTCGATTAAGTAAGATAATGAGAAAAGGCAAGATGCTTTGTATTCCAATGGATCATGGAATCTCTAATGGACCAATTGAAGGATTAGAAAAACCTCACGATATAATTTACAAATGTGAAAATCATGGTTTGACAAGCATCATAATTAATAAAGGAATTATCAAAACATTGCCAAGACAAACAAAGGTTGGAATTTTAGCTCACTTTTCGTCTAGTACTGCATTATCATTATCGCCAAATAGAAAAATGTTGACAGGTTCTGTAAAAGAAGCAATAAGATTAGGTGCAGATGGAGTTTCACTACACATTAACATTGGAGGAAAAGAAGAACCCGAAATGGTTGAACAGTTAGGAAAAATTTCTGAAGAATGTCACGAGTGGAATGTACCATTACTTGCAATGATGTATCCAAGAGGAGAAAATGTCAAAGATCCACATAATCCAGAAGTTGTTGCACATACTGCAAGAATTGGTGCAGAGTGTGGTGCAGACATTGTCAAGACACTATACACAGGAGATATCGATTCATTTAAAAAAGTGATAGATAGTATCCCAGTTCAAGTTGTAATTGCTGGAGGTCCAAAATCAAAAACGGACCTAGATATTTTACAAATGACTGAAGATGCAATGGATGCAGGTGCTAAGGGAGTAACATATGGAAGAAATATTTTTGCTCATAAGCATTTTTATTTGAACCAGGAATAGCCGGACGTTCTTTACCAAAACTAATGGTTTTCACTCTATTAGGGTCTATACCAAGAGAGATAAGATATTCACGCGCAGCATTTGCTCTTCGCTCGCCCAAAGCTAAATTATATTCACGAGTTCCACGTTCATCTGCATGGCCTTCAATGATTAATTTGTTTTGTGGGTAAGTAATAAGCCAGGCACCCCACCTTTCAATCTGATTACGTGCAGAAGAAGATAGTGTCGACTTATCATAACCGAAAAATACACGATCCCCAATCGTAATTTCTAAATCGAGTTGAGAACCAGGCTTAGCCCCTGTTGGGGATGATTCTGGTGCTGATGTTGATGCCGGAGCTATGGTCTTAGCCGTCACCGGCGCATTCGAGCTCGAGGCAGAAGAAGAGGAGGTTACCGCAGTTTTACCTCCGCTACCTGAGTCTGCGCCATCATCAGATGGAGTAGCACAAGCTGCTAACACAAAAGCAGCCGCAACAACCAATGGTAAATTCACTTTCATTATAAACTCCCTAAAGCTACTGCCAAATAAGTCAGCTAAGACCAGCGTCTATCATTAAAAACTATAAAAAAACCGTTTAACAAAAATAAATTAGGCTAAATATAATTACACAGAAACTATCTTATCCACTAACACCAGCATATGCCACATATTAATCACTATACTGAACTATCTGATTCGAAACAAGAAAATCATCCCCCGAATTTACGAAAAATAGATGGATTTATAACATATTAAGCTCATTTCTACCTTGGATTTACCTACGTGAACCGGAAGGTGACCAAGCAGGGTCAGAAGCTTCCACAGGCGTAATAATTTCTCGTTCGTTATGACCAGTCAAATCAATCGAATAAAGTCGTGAGTTATTGCATTTACATTTAGAATTATACTTCTTTTGTTTAAAGAACATTAACACTCTTCCATTTGGCGCCCAGGTTGGTCCTTCAACTAGAAAGCCTTTTGTTAATAAGCGTTCTCCACTTCCATCAACTTTCATGACACCGATATGAAAAGATCCACTTTGCATTTTAGTAAAAGCAATTAAATCTCCCCTAGGCGACCAGACAGGAGTGCCGTAACCCGCACCTGATTTAAAACTAATACGACGTTGTTTACTGCCATCAGAATTCATCACATAAAGCTGTTGTTTACCGCCACGGTCCGATTCAAAAACAACCTGACGACCATCGGGTGAAAAACTAGGAGAAGTGTCTATAGATGGATGCGTAGTTAGTTTTCGTAATTTACGAGTACGTAAATCCATAACAACAATGTCAGAATTACCGCCTCGGGCTAGACTCATAATAACTTTTTTACCATCTGGCGAGAACCTCGGTGCAAAAGTCATTCCGGGAAAATCGCCAAGCACCTCTTGATTTCCGGTATCAATATTAAAGAGGTAAACTCGGGGTTGTTCATTAAAATAAGCGAGATAAGTTATTTCAGGAGCAATTGGCGAGAATCTAGGTGTTAATACTAAGGTTTTCTCGTCCGATAAATACTCATGATTTGCTCCATCTTGATCCATTATTGAAAGGCGCTTAATTCGATTAGTTGGAGGACCATATTCAGAAATATAAACAATTCTCGTATCAAAATAACCACTTTCGCCAGTAATTCTTTCATAAATTCGGTCAGCAGCCGTATGAGCTACTTGCCTCCACCCAGATGAGGCACGGGGATGTTTGAGTCTCAGACCCAACATCGGTTGTTCAGCAAATACATCCCAAAGACGGAATTCGGCCGTTAACTCTCCAGCATCAGATATTTTTGCCTCTCCAATGACTAGAGCCTGAGCATTAAGAGGTTTCCAGTTTACAAAATTGGGGCGTACGGCCAGATTCGTCGGCCGTGATAGAAAAGCTAGTTTATTTATTGGAGCAAATAAGCCTGATCGTTGTAAATCTGCAGTTATAACTTTTGCAATATTGGCAGCCATATTTTTAGCCTTGGCATCCCTTGCAATAAAGTCAGGTATTGCTATTGGTAAAGGAGTAATTGTTCCTTGATTTACATCTACACTTAATTGCGCGTGAGTGTTTTCTGATAAAAAAACTAATAGAGATAAACTTAAAAAAAACACACTTCGAAAAAATAATTTATCCAAATATGATAACATATCTAACCCAGCATCTTTCTTGGATCGAAATTAAAGTTAATATCTTTCCATTCATCATATAAATCTTGTGGTAATTCAAACGGCTGACAAACTAAATTAAGAACCGCACGTCGTGCGGCATCCGCAGCAGCTTGTACAGTTTTACTGCTCCTCATTGCTTCACCATTTATAATTTTTGCATTAGTTACATAACCACGTCTATCAACGCGTATATTTATTATTATCGCTAGGCCCTCAGCTTCTTTAGCACCAACAGGGGGACTCCAGCAGGGTTGGATTTGCTTCCTAATCAATTGTTTTAAAATCTCTATTTCAGTGGTTGAAGCTCTTTTCTTCCTTTGTAATTGCGATACATTTATATTACTCGTCATTTTACTCTTTTCAACTTTCGGTGCATTTTCAGGTTTCTTTAATGCTGAAACGTCTTTTAATACTGAAGCAAAATCTCGCTTAGGTTTTTGTATATTTTTTGTTTTTATCTTCTTCTCTTGCTTTGGTTTTTGTGTTTTTTCTATTTTTTTAGTTTTCTTTTGTTGCATTGGTTTGTCTGGCTGTTTCAGTGCTGGCTTTAAACGAGGTTTAGCAGCAGTGGAAATTTTAGGTTTAGGGTTTAATTTTTTTAATGGCTTTTTAGTCGCGGGTTTGGGCTTATTTATAGGGGGTGGCAGTGATAATGAATTTTGGATCTGCTGAACTGGTTTTTTCTTAACTAAATTTTTAGCTGGAATCGGTTTGGAGGGCTTTACCTCATTTTTAAGCTCTGGCTTTATATTCTCTACAGGTGGCGGTGTAACTTTTTTATTTAACACTACAAGATCAACAGGTATAATATTTACTGACACCGGTGGTTTAGTAAAAAGTTGAGGCAATCCGAATTGAGCAAATAAAACAACTACTAAGTGAGCACTGATTGATGTAAAAACACCATTGCGCATCTTACCAAAGCCCGTCATAGTAATAACATTCGGATAGACCTACCTAACCCTTTCTTTGGGCATCGGTGCCTCAGCAATAAGTGCAACCTTAGAAAACCCTGCTCTAGAAATCATGCCCATAACCTCTATGACCCGGCCGTAATTTATGTTTCGATCACCTCGAACAAATATCCGCAGACCCTTATTGGCTTGGGTTAAAGCTTGAAGCCTGGCCACAAGTGCATTTTCTGGCACTTCCGCTTCTTGAATATAGATATTGCCCGCAGAGTTTACAGTAATAACTAATGGATCTTGGTTTTCATTCAGTGGCTTAAGTGTTGCCTTAGGGAGGTCAACAGGTACTCCAATATTTAATAACGGAGCAGCAACCATAAAAATAATTACAAGAACCAACATTACATCCACAAAAGGAGCAACATTGATATCAGTTACCGGACCTCGATAAGGCCTACGAAGATTAGATCTGACGTGCCGACGAGCCATGACCTACTTAGATTCCTCAAGCTGTCTTGATAATATTCCAGTAAACTCAGCTGCAAAGCCATCAAGACGTTGCGCATAGCGATTCATATCTGTGCTAAATTTGTTATATGCTGCAACAGCTGGTATTGCCACTATTAAGCCCATAGCAGTAGTAAACAAGGCCTCAGCTAAACCTGGTGCAATAACGGCGAGGCTAGTATCTTTTGCAACAGCTATAGCTTGAAAACTATTCATAATTCCCCATACAGTTCCAAACAAACCAATAAAAGGTGCAGTCGCTCCTGCAGAAGCAAGAAAAACCATATACCGCTCCAAGCGCTCCATTTCTCGGCCTAGTGTAACGTCCATAGCTCGTTCAATACGGTCTTGAAGACCTGCCCTTAATTCTGATGTTGTCGACAGTCCTCGTTCTGTTGAACGGCGCCATTCTGTCATGGCGGAGGCAAAAACAGCCGACATTGGATCACGGGGACTTGCGCCAAAGCTTTCATATAGTTCGTCTAGTGAACCGCCTGACCAGAAACTTTCCTCAAATCTCTTTGCTTCTTTTTCTAAACGACGCACTCTTAGCCACTTGTCAATAATAATAGTCCAGGACCAAAACGAGGCAACAAAAAGCACTACCATAACTAACTTGATTATAATATCCGATCTAAGAAATAGTGCCCAAACCGAAAAATCAGTTGCTATAGCGCCACCCGAAACAGCGACCGCATCAATAATATTAGGATCCATAATTATAAAACGCCCTTAAATTGGTGAAAATATTTTTTATTTTATATCCTTATTATGCCAGTACCAGAGCATTAACTGCGTTGCTTATATCTGCTGGCATTCGAACCGGACGTTGATTTTTATTTATACATGCTAAATATATTTCTAATTTTACAAGTAGAGTTTCATCTGAATCACTAATATTTCTTATGATTTTTTGGATTGTAGTGAAACTAGCACCACGGACTGCTTTTATGCGAGTACATACAGTAACTTCATCGTCTAGATATGCTGGTTGCAGATACTCGGTCAAGCATCTACGAACAACAAAAGCTAACCCTTTCTTTGACATTAATTGTCGATTTTCCACCCCCAAAAATCGAATCATCTCAGTACGAGCTCTTTCTGCATACTTAAGATAGTTGGAATAATAGACAATTCCCGCAGCATCTGTATCTTCATAATAAACCCTTATTGGCAAAAAATGTTCACCATTTTCAAACCAGCCATCCAGTCGATTTTTAGATTCAATCTTCGACATCTTTTCCTAAACCATGATTATGGGAACCATTTGTGGCAACCTTATGACCATCAAGTAATTCGCCTTGATTAAGACTTTTATGCTCTAACCCCAAATGTTCATATGCTCCTACAGTTAAAACACGACCTCTAGGGGTACGTTGCAGAAAACCTTGTTGAATCAGGAATGGTTCTACAACAGTCTCTATTGTGTCACGTTCCTCTGAAAGGGCCGTAGCGATGGTTTCAACACCGACTGGCCCTCCTGAATAGTTTTCAATTATATAATATAAATAACGACGATCCATAGAATCTAAACCACGGCCATCCACTTCAAGACGGGTTAAAGCTATATCAGCAACTGTTTTATCAACGGGTAAATTGCTCTCAACAACTGCAAAATCCCTAACCCGACGAAGTAGACGACCAGCGACCCGTGGCGTTCCCCTAGCTCGACTAGCTATCTCCGCCGCTCCTTCATTTGTAATTGATAGTTCCAGTAGTTCAGCATTACGTCTTACTATCTTTATTAACTCATCAGATGAATAGTACTCTAACCTCATATTAATGCCGAACCGTTCACGCAAAGGCGTTGTCAGCAATCCCAGTCTCGTAGTAGCTCCAACAATTGTGAAGGGCTGCAGTTCAATTCTCACTGAACGGGCCGCCGGTCCTTCTCCTATCATAAGGTCCAGTTCACCATCCTCCATAGCTGGATAAAGAATTTCTTCGACAGCTGGGTTTAGTCTATGAATTTCATCAATAAAAAGAACATCACAGGGTTGGAGATTCGTTAAAACTGCTGCCAAGTCACCAGCTTTGGTAATAACTGGGCCAGAAGTTGTTTTAAAACCAACCCCGAGCTCCTGTGACACTATACGGGCCAGGGTGGTTTTTCCTAAACCCGGGGGGCCATGAAATAAAACATGATCGATAGGTTCACCACGTTGTTTTGCAGCAGCAACAAAAACCGATAAGTTTTTACAGAGATTATTCTGGCCCACAAATTCTGTTAACATTCGAGGTCGAAGATTAACTTCTAAACTCTCGTCTTGGTCATGATTGGGGTCAACTAATCGTTTCTGATCAATAGGACTTCGCCCACTCATTGGCCAAGCTCTTTCAACGCTGCTGGAATGATTAACTCAATTGATGCTTCTTTACTCATATCTGCGACAGCACGAGATACAGCCGCATAGGACTCCGCTCTGCCATAACCTAAGTTAACAAGAGCCGATATCGCATCATTATTAGTTCCTATCAAATTACCTCGTTCCTCCGTCAGTGCTGAATTTTCTTTTTTAACTGATATGTCATTAATATCTAATGAAACTGATAGTATGCGATCCTTTAACTCGGTTAGCAGGCGAGCGGCTAATCTTGGCCCCACGCCCTCTGCGCGCGTTAATTCTACCTTATCTTGAGCAATTATAGCATCAACGAGTTGATCTGGTGATAAGGAACCAAGTATTGCTATCGCAACCTTAGCACCGACACCTTGAACCGTAGTTAATAAACGAAAACATTCGCGCTCGCGAACCTCCAAAAACCCGTATAACGAGATCTGCCCTTCACGCACATGAGTTTCAATATGAATTGCAGCTGTGCTGCCAACTTTGGGGAGTGAATTAATAGTATTTGCAGGGCAGTGCACAAAATATCCAACCCCAGAAACGTCAATCACTAACCAGTCAGCTCCTAGCTCATCTATGGTGCCTTTTAAGCGAGCAATCATGCGATAACTTCCATTCGTTTTGCAGTAGAAACGTGATGAGCATGACAAATCGCAACCGCTAATGCATCTGCAGCATCTGATGACCTTACATCAGCACCTGGTAACAAAAGCGAAACCATGTGACCGATTTGGGTTTTATCTGCGTGACCGTAACCGACAACACTTTTCTTAACGGTATTCGCAGGGTATTCAGCAACGTCTAAACCAGCTCTTGCTGGAACTAACATGACTATACCCCGTGCCTGGCCTAACTTCAGAGTAGCTTGTCCATCTCTGTTTACGAACGTCTCCTCCACAGCCGCACCATCCAATGTATAAGATTCAATAATTAGGGACAAATTTTCATAAAGTTTAAGAAGTCGGTCTGCTAGTGATCCTGCACCCGAGTGGACCACGCCATTAGCAACATGACGTAACTTATTAGACTCGGCCTCTATCACTCCCCAACCCGTATTTCTTAACCCCGGGTCCAGTCCCAATAAAAGCATTTTTGTCTCCATGTAAGTACAAATATATTACAGCACAACTTATTCAGATAATTGTGCAATTACCTCATCACTCATCTCAAAATTTGCAGATACATTTTGTACATCATCACCATCTTCTAACAAATCAATTAGCTTAACCAGAGTTTGGGCAGCATCGACATCTATATCCACAGTTGTTTGGGGTTGCCAAAGTAATCCAGCAGATTCGGGGGGACCAAAAATTGGCTCAAGTGTCTCAACCGCCTGACCAAAATCTTCAGGGTCACAGATTATTTCATGGGAAATATCAGAGCTATTAACATCTTGTGCACCAGCTTCTAAAGCTTGTTCAAACATAGTTTCAGAATCTGTAATATCAGCCCTAAAGGTTATCTGTCCGACGCGGTCGAACATAAAAACAACGCTATTAGTTTCTCCAAGATTACCACCAAATTTAGAAAAAGCGGATCTAACCTCTGAAGCCGTTCGATTTCTGTTATCTGTTAAGGCATCAACTATAATTGCAACCCCATGAGGCCCATACCCTTCATAACGAATTTCCTCATACACTGCTCCATCTTCACCGCCAGACGCCTTACTAATGGCTCGTTCGATACGGTCCTTTGGCATATTTGCACTGCGAGCAGCAACAACTGCTGAACGCAAACGCGGGTTCTGTGATGGATCAGGCATTCCCATTCTAGCAGCAACTTCTATTTCGCGTGCTAGTTTAGCAAATAACTTTGCCCGTTTTTTATCCTGAGCACCCTTACGGTGCATTATATTCTTAAACTGTGAATGGCCTGCCATGGCCTCAATACTCTCTAATTTATGTGTGTTTAAAATACTTTTATACCATATATTGTATAATATGCGCTATCCACACTTTGATTTCTATACGTAATAATTAATTATTTTAAATATTTTAATACAATAAAACTAAATTAAAATACTATATATGATTCGCTTAACGATCTTCATATCTATCTGGCCATGTTGAAAAAAGCCGATTTCCAATTCTTAATGGAGCCACATAATTAGCTAATCCAGTTTTGTCATCTGTTTCAATAAATACCCCGCACAAGTCAGCAGGTCCGGAGGCTGGACTAAGTCTTTCACCAGGAATCTTTCGTCTAAACCTTTCTATTGCCGGTGCTTTACGCATACCGATAATAGAATTATAGTCTCCGCACATACCAGCATCAGTTTGATACGCTGTTCCACCATCCAAAATTTGTGAATCTGCAGTAGGTACATGTGTATGCGTTCCAACTATTAAACTTGCGCGTCCATCAAATGCATGGCCAATAGCCATTTTCTCTGATGATGCCTCACCATGAACATCTATAACTATAGCATCCACGGAACCGCCCAGTTTGTTCTCAGAAAGCAGCCGTTCAAGTACTGCAAAAGGATCATCCAGTGGGTCCATAAAAAGTCGACACATGACATTAATAACTAATACTCGACGCCCGCTTATTGTATCATATATATTGGCCCCCCTACCTGGTGTTCCAATAGGAAAATTTGCAGGCCTTAAAAGCTTAGCATCTGCATCAATCTGCCCAATAATATCACGTTGGTCCCAAACATGATTACCAGTCGTAATAACGTCAGCACCAGCAGTGTATAGATCGGAACAAATTTTTTCTGTTATGCCAAAACCGTTAGCTGAATTTTCTCCATTAACTATAATAAAATCGAGTTCTAACCGTTTTCTTAAATCAGGTAAAAGCTGAATAACGAGATCACGTCCAGCTCTTCCTACAATGTCTCCACAAAACAATATTTTCATTTTTTAGTTACCCACATTTTAAATACCTGCAACCCCTTCTGAAACATTTATCACATCAGCTTCAGTTAGAATCCAATCCACGGGTTGATCTGTACTAGAAATGTGAACCTGTTTACTTAACTGCCCAGAAAAAGCCATTCCAATTATTAGAGGTTTGCTTCCTAAATTATTTTTTGCACGCAAGCTTTTAATAGTATTATCATAGTAACCACCTCCGTACCCTAGTCGATTTCCCTTTAAGTCAAAAGCAAGCATCGGCACAAGTAATATATCTGGTATTGCTAGAGTTGCTGATGGCAATGGTTCAGAAATGCCTAATGAATTCAACTTCATATTATCTTCCGGTTTCCAACTACGAAACACCAGAGTAGACCCTAGCCTTCCTGCAATGGGCAAACAAATATTAACGCCTTCAGCAATCATTGTTTTCAGCAAAGGAATACAGTTAATTTCGCTACCTATTGGCATATAGCCGCCAACTACATTGGTTGATGAGACTGACGCCCTTAGTACAGAATTTTTAAAAAAAATATCAACTAATTTATAAGCCGATGCCTCACCGAACTTTAGGTCCAGCTCTTTTCTATGAATTGCGGCCGATTTTCGTTGTATAGATTTTTTATTACTAATATTAAATTTATTATTTTTTTTAATGAAAACCCTGCATAATTATTAACCTATTAATGTGGGTAGCACCGATTTAGCCGTCTGTCAGACGAGTCCACCGAGACCTGCTTAAAGCAGGTGGGCACCGCGTGATCGAGACCTCGGTCCCGACAGAGACAGTTCCCTATTCGATGAGTAAGGTCCCCGAGACTTGAATGCAAGACGTACTATTCAGAAACTACCCTATGATAAAATAAATGAGCTAGCGCTATGCTGCAAGTACTTCAACTGAAAGTAATAGAGTTTTCATATCTAATCTACATTTATAGTATCAGCTAAAGCCTCAATTTTTTCAGCTAATAAGTTAATTTTGCCAATATAGGTTTTCTCAGAGAATCTTTCACTTTGAGCTAATTCTTGATTCGCATCCGACAACTCATCAGCAATTAGTAAACCAGCCATTACCATCAGGCTTGCATCTCCTATCTGACCCACCTCCTGAATCAAGCCATGCATTTTTCCATCAAAATACTTCGCAAGCTCAGTAAGGTGTTCTTCTTGTCCATCCTCACAAGCCACACGGTACTGCCGCCCATTTATTGTTATTTCCACTTGTGACACTTAATTTTAACTCTACATCTATTCAAATTTTTTATAACTATACTATTTAGCAATTATATTTTGTACTTTATCTATAGCCACATCAAGACGTTGTACTAAAGTGTTATTCATATCTTTTAGACTAGTAATTTCATTTTTTGCTACTTTAACTTGCTTTTCAAGCCGCAATCTTTCTAACGTTTCCTCGTCTGAGGCCTTAGAGTTTTTTATACTCGATCGTAAAACCTCTTCCAAATGTAACAAAGCATTTTCCAGTCTTTGATTTGCATCATCTATAGCGTTCATTATTCATCCCCATTCTTACAATACCATTTTATTACAAAAATGACGATACAATACTAACATGCGATGTGGAGATCTAAACCCCTAATCAATCATAAATTTTTAAATCAAATTATCCTCTTATGTTGTACCAAAAATATCGACCAGATGACTTGGCTAGTAATAATATATAAAAATAAGCTTTAAATTTGCACTTCGGGGATAAAGTTTAGACGAATCCGTTGACGTCGATTAACCAGGTTGGCATGTTCTGATCGCCAAAAATTTTTGTATTTGGACCCAATTCGATATTCGCCAAAGAAAGCCTTGTTATAATAATGGATAATGCTTCATCGCCAGAAGCCGATAAAGTCGGCCACAATAAGATGGCAAATGCCATCAGAGCTCTATCAATGGATGCTGTTCAGTTAGCCAATTCAGGTCATCCAGGGGCACCTATGGGAATGGCAGATATCGCTACCGTTCTCTTTACTAAACACCTAATATTTGATGCTAATGCACCAAAATGGCCTAACCGAGACAGGTTTATTCTTTCAAATGGTCACGCATCCATTTTGCTATACTCACTGCTTTATTTAACAGGGTATAGCGACATGACTATTGAAGAAATTAAACGATTCCGGCAGCTTGGAAGCCGTACTGCTGGGCATCCCGAATATGGGCATGCATCAGGAATAGAAACCACCACAGGGCCTCTTGGTCAGGGTTTAGCAAATGCCGTAGGGGTTGCGCTAGCTGAACGAATGAAAAATGCGCGCTTCGGCAATGAAATTGTTGACCATTTTACTTATGTTTTCGTAGGTGATGGATGCCTTATGGAAGGTATCAGCCATGAAGCGATTTCTATGGCTGGTCACCTAAAGCTCGAAAAACTTATTGTCTTATTTGACGATAACAGCATATCAATTGATGGAGAAACCAATTTAACAGTATCCGATAATCAAATAGAGAGGTTTTTAGCAAGTGGTTGGGATGTTAATAAAATTGATGGTCATGATCCAAAGGCCATAGATCAAGCAATTATAGCTGCTAAGCAGAGTAATCGGCCATCACTTATAGCTTGCCAAACGGTTATAGGTTTTGGAGCTCCTAACAAGCAAGGCACCTCCGCTACTCATGGAGCTCCTCTAGGCCCAGATGAAATCACAGCAGCAAGAAAACAAATAAACTGGCCTTATGAACCATTTATAATACCTGATGAAATCCTAAACGCCTGGAGAGATGCAGGAAAAAAGGGAGCCAAAACCCATGACTTATGGAAGGAAGCCCTTGAAAAGGCCGATAAAAATAAACGTGATGATTTTGACACCCTACACTCAAACATACTTCCAAAAGATATATCTAATACAATAAATGCTCATAAGCTAAGAGTGGTGGAAGAATTACCCAATTGGGCTACGCGTAAAGCAAGTGAAGAAACTCTAAAAGTTCTTACTGAAAAAATAACATCCATGATTGGTGGTTCAGCAGATTTAACAGGGTCTAATAATACAAAAACCACTGCTACGGTGGCTATATCTGCCTTAGATTATAGTGGTCGATATATTTATTACGGAGTCCGCGAACATGCTATGGCAGCTGTAATGAATGGCTTAGCACTGCATGGAGGTTTTATTCCATATGGGGGTACTTTTCTAACTTTTACTGATTACTGTCGACCCTCCATTCGCCTGGCTGCACTTATGAAACTAAGAGTAATTTATGTAATGACACATGATTCAATTGGTTTAGGAGAGGACGGGCCAACCCATCAAGCGGTAGAACATATTGCATCTTTTCGGGCTATGCCTAATGTAAATGTATTCCGCCCGGCAGATGCTATTGAAACTGCCGAATGCTGGCTACTAGCAATTCAAAGTAATGAAACACCCTCTGTTTTAGCGCTTACACGCCAAGGACTGCCAACTATACGTAAAGAGCACACTGAAGATAATTTATGCGCTCGCGGAGCTTATGTAATCGCGGAAGCTCTAAATGGTAATAAGAACCGAAATGCAACAATTTTGGCAACCGGTTCAGAAGTAGAAATTGCTCTAAAAGCACGCGACCTTTTGCAGGCTGACGGAATTGCAACAGCTGTGGTATCAATGCCATGTTGGGAAATATTCGAACAACAAAAACAATCTTACAAAAATGAGGTGCTAGGAAAATCCGGAGTCCGCATAGCTGTTGAAGCGGCAGCATGCTTTGGATGGGCAAGATATGTATTAGACGAATCAAAGGTTATTGGTATGAGAGAGTTTGGGGCATCGGCACCAATTTCAGATTTGTACGAACATTTTGGTATTTCACCAAAAGCAGTAGCTGATGCTGTAAGATCAGAGCTATAAAAAGTAATTTGTAATAATCACTAGCTAGATAAGCAATAAAACAGAGGATAATAATTATGGCAATTCGTGTTGCAATCAATGGGTTTGGCCGAATAGGTCGTTTAGTATTGCGAGCGGCATATGAGCAAGGAAGAAAAGATATAAACTTCGTTGCTATTAACGATCTAGGATCAGTTGAAGCTAATGCACATTTACTAAGGCATGATTCAATTCACGGGGCATTTCCGGGTAATGTACGTAGCGGCAAGGGCTGGATTGATCTTGGAAATAAATCCAAGATCGGAAAACGAATCAAAGTAACAGCTGAAAGAGATCCCGCAAACTTACCCTGGGATGATTTAAAAATTGATGTGGTACTAGAATGTACTGGAATTTTTA
>JAQWSA010000050.1 GCA_029243445.1 Alphaproteobacteria bacterium | reverse complement strand
GTTATTAGCATCATTTTTCTTTACATCTTCAAAAAATGACAGACGATCAGTAGTTAAATTTTTAAAAATAAGAACTACCTAAATAAACAATATGCACAAGCCTCTAGTTACAATTATTACCTTAGTATTAAATGGCGAAAGACATAGTGATAGTGCCATTAAAAGTGTTATCAATCAAAATACTTCAATTTAGAAGGCTGATAGACGGTTAATTTAATAGAACACAAGGTTAGGTCAAGTGCAGAACTTAAGCGAAAAAATAGAGAATCAAAATGAAAAAAGAGTACTTGTTACTGGTAACTTTGGGTTTTTAGGACGGGCAGTATGCAAGAGATTATCAGAGCTTGGTTATGATGTAGTTAATAGAGATACTAAGCTCGACATTAAAAATTTAGAAGCACTAAAAACGCAATATTTTGATCACAAAGTTAATTACATATATCATCTAGCCGGAAAGTCTGATGTGGCTTGTGCAGAACAAAATCCTATTGAGGCTTTCGAGGTGAACGTAGCTGGCACTTGGAATATCATGGAGTTGGCTAGAGAGCTAGACGTCAAATGCGTTTTTGTCGCTTCAACCGAAAGATTGGGGAGCAATCTTTATAATGACCTGCCAATTTATGATACATCTAAGTTGTGTTCAGAGTCTGTGGCTACGGCTTATCATCATAGTTATAGTGTTCCTGTCGTTATTTGTCGGTTCGGTATAATCTTTGGCGAGGGAGATGCTAGTCAGACAAGACTTATCCCAAGTGTGATTAGGTCGCTTTTAAGTAATGAGGTTTGTATTGTAAATAGCGCAGTTGATATCTATAGAAAATACATATATTTGGAGGATGCTGTGAATGCTTTGATTTATTTAACTGATGATGAGGAGAGTTTCCATCTGCGTGCGGGGGGTAAAGTTGAGATTACATACCCGAAGGCTCATAGCATTAAGTTTGTAGTGGAGAGCTTAGTCGCTGCTTCGGGAAAGAGCCATTTATGTCCTATTTTTAAGGATGCAAAAGGTAGTAAAGGCAGTAAGATTTCCATTCAAAATATTTGTAAGGTTGGTTGGAGTCCGCAGTATACAATGGAGGATTCTCTGCTCAGAACATATAGTTGGTATAAGAGAAATGCTAAGGTATAGCGATTGAAAAAGATAACTGTATTACATATAACAAACAATGAAGTTTCTGGTGGCGCAGCTCGATCTGTGATGCGGCTTCATTCTGCGTTGCAGGATATAAATATGGATTCTCTATTGTTACTTTTAAATAAGGAGTCAGATCTTGAGTCAGCTCTAGCATACTATTCGAGTCGATTTTCTGTGTTTTCAAAACTCCGATCTTTTATGGATAGACTCCCAAGAATATTTTATTTTAGATCAAATCATCCGTCTAAATTTTCGTTTGCCTGGCTTCCAGATAGAGTGAGAAAAAGAATCAATAAAATCAATCCTGATATCGTGCATATACATTGGATTAATAATGGTCAAATGTCACTGGGTACACTAGACAAGATCAAGCAGCCGGTTGTTTTGACGATGTTGGATATGTGGCCAATAACAGGAGGTTGTCATTATGACTATGGATGCCACGGTTACACTCGCTCGTGTGGTGCTTGTCCAGTCTTGGGTTCTGCATGGAAAAGAGACTTTTCCTCTTTCCAGCTTAAAAAAAAGAAAGATATTTTTTCTAATAAAAATATTGAGCTCATTGCAATAAGTAATTGGTTGAAAGATTGTGCTCATGCCAGTTATGCTGTTTCGGGAAATACAGTTAAGGTAATACCGCCTGCTTTGGATACGAAAATATATAGGCCTATGGACAAGGCTAACTGCAGAGAGATATTTGGCCTACCTCAGAACAAATATTTAATTTTATTTGGAGCCATGAATGCTACGAGTGATCCTCGTAAGGGTGTGTCAGAGTTATCGGCTGCCCTTAAGATTTTAGTATCGAGGCTAGGCTCCGAAAAAATTGAAGCTGTAGTTTTTGGAGCGAGCCATGGTGAAATAGATGTTGGAATTCCAGTCCACTACATGGGAAGGACGACGTCGGGTTTTGGAGTGCATGATGACGCGAGTTTGGCAGCATTGTATTCTTCAGCTGATGTCACAATTACGCCCTCCCTTCAGGAGGCATTTGGGCAGACGGCTTCAGAATCTCTTGCATGCGGGACTCCTGTTGTCGCATTTAAATCTACTGGAGTCGAGGATATAGTTGATCATTTAGTGAATGGTTATTTAGCAAAGATAGGCGACGCTGAATGCTTGGCTGAAGGAATTATTTGGGCTTTTGGGAAATTGGGTGATGAGAGTGTAAATCGAGCGGCTAGAAAGAAGGCCGTTACTCATTATGATTTCAATGTTGTTGCAAGGAGTTACGCTGATGTATATAAAAAAGTGTTGGGCTGTTAATTTTAGGAGAATTAAATGAAAGTTTTAATTTTGGCAGGTGGTTTGGGGACTCGTTTAAGTGAGGAGACGGACCTTAAGCCTAAGCCTATGGTGGAAGTGGGAGGTATGCCTATAATTTGGCACATCATGAAGCAGTATTCGCACCATGGGTACAATGATTTTGTAATATTGCTAGGTTACAAGGGGTATGTAATTAAGGAGTATTTTGCGAACTATTTATTACACACAAGTGATTGCACAATCAATTTAAAGGGCAATGATATTGAGTTACATGGGTCATGTGAAGAACCTTGGAAAATAACGTTAATAGATACTGGACAAGAAACTATGACCGGCGGAAGAGTTAAGCGAGCTAGTGAGCATATTGGCGATGAACCATTTATGCTGACATACGGGGATGGGCTTTCTGATGTCAACATTACTGATTTAGTAGCGTTTCATCAATCTCACGAGGGGATTATGTCTTTAACGGCTGTCCAGCCAACGGGGCGTTTTGGGACTATCGAAATTGAGAAAGATAATAGAGTATCAGAATTTATTGAAAAGCCTATTGGGGACAAAGGGTGGATTAATGGTGGTTTTTTTGTTTGTGACCCGGAGATTTTAGAATACATTGATGACGATAGTACTGTGCTCGAAAGAAAGCCTATGGAGGCGTTATCGAACGAAGGGCGGCTTTTTTCTTTTCATCACCAGGGTTTCTGGCAGTGTATGGACACTTTGAGAGATAAGGATTTTCTGGCCAAACTCTGGGAAACCGGGAATGCAGATTGGGCCACGTGGAACCAAAATTCCTAATGTTATTACATTTAAATAGAGGGATTTAAATTGAATTACCAAGATAGTGCTAATTTTTGGCATGGAAAACGAGTACTTTTAACTGGACACACTGGTTTTAAGGGTTCTTGGCTCGTTATGCTGTTAAAAAAATTGGGAGCAGATGTGTGTGGAATCTCTTTGGAGCCCCCTACTGACCCAAGTTTATATGAAATTGCAGGTATAGAACGATTTGTCGAGAGCTATGTTTGTGATATCAGGGACGATAAGCGAACAATGGAAATCTTCAATCAATTCATGCCAGAAATTGTTCTTCATTTGGCAGCTCAGCCAATAGTTGGATATTCTTATAAGCACCCAGGTGAGACATACAGTGTTAATGTGATGGGCACTTTGAATGTTCTAGAGGCTATCCGAAGTACACCTTCAGTTCGTGTCGGGCTAATGATCACTACTGACAAGTGCTATCAAAATAATGAGTGGGTGTGGGGTTATAGGGAAACCGATACCCTGGGAGGCTATGATCCATACAGTAGTAGTAAAGCTGCTGCTGAAATATTGATAAGTTCATATCGCAGTTCCTATTTTAGTAGCGATGAATCCCAGGTTTGCTTGATGTCTGCAAGAGCTGGTAATGTGATTGGAGGGGGTGACTGGGGCGAGGATAGGCTAATACCGGATATAATTAATTCAGTCTTGAATAACGAGCCTATCATATTGAGGAATGAAAATGCAGTTCGTCCTTGGCAGCATGTATTAGATCCTCTCAATGCTTACTTGCAGCTCGCTCAAGCTGGCTATGTCAGTAAGTCAGAGTTTTCTGGTGCATGGAATTTTGGTCCAGATGTCAAAGGTGCAAGAAATGTGTCCTGGATTACGGAAAGGATATTAGAGCTTTGGGGCGGGAGTGTGGAGATAAAAAAATGTAAGGCTGAAGCATACAAAGAAACAAATTATTTAAAGTTGGATTGTACTAAGGCCCATGAATTGTTGGATTGGAGGCCTGTTTGGGAAGTAGACCATACAATAGAGCGAATAGTGGATTGGTATAAGGCTTATCAAGAGGGCCAGGATATGTATGAGATCTCTTGTATGCAAATTGAAGATTTTTTATCGATATCGCGCAACCAGCAGTGAAGGGGTAATTTTGGTACCTGCTTGTTATGGTTTTGGGCATTGGTAGTTGCAGCGTAGAACATAGTTAATTTTTTTTACTAACTCTTTTGATGTGCTAACGGCGGATGGGTCCTTCTTGCATGTTTGTTATAATTAGTTGCGGTAAGTTTGGTGAAATAACGGACTGCGATAGTCTTTGGATAATATAGATTCATTTTAGACAGATACCTTGAATAATGAGATAACAATAAGTATATGATTTGTGGAATTTCTATTCCCACAATAATTTAAAGGTTTTAGTTGGGTTTTTGTGGTCGTTTTATTAAGCGACGTACCAAGGTTATTAGTGCAGAATAATTGTAAGGGGATTTCTTGATTAAGTTAGAAGGTGGTTTAAGGACAAGGGGTATAAATAAAGAGTCATCGCTGGATTTTCCTCTAGTAAGTATCATAACAGTGGTCTTTAATGGGGACCGGTTTTTAGGTGAGACTATTCAGAGTGTATGTGAACAGACTTATAGAAATATCGAGTACATTATAATTGATGGGGGCTCTACGGATTCAACGTTAGACATTGTAGAGACAAATAATTTAAAAATAGACTATTGGATTAGTGAGCCTGATGATGGTATTTACGATGCGATAAATAAGGGAATTTCGCTTTGCTCAGGAGATATTATAAAGCTAATAAATGCAGATGACCGTCTAACAGTTGATTCAGTCAAATTAGCTGTTTCGAAATATAAGGAATTGCTACCAAAAGCTGAAGAGTTTTTTATATGTGGTTATCTTGATATTATTAATACCGAAAGTGAGGTCATTGGTCTGGGGACTGAGAAGAGCCTTATTAAATATTTCGATAGTTTTCTGCACCCTTCCTGGTATGTTCCCGCTGTTATATACAAGAGATATGGTTCCTATAGTTTAAACTATTCAATATCCTCTGATTACGAATATTATTTACGGCTAAAATCTCAAGGAGTGTCAATGGCGATGATAGAAACTCCTTTAGCTCAATATCGAAAAAGAGGGGTGTCAGATGGATTGTCTGGAGTTCCTCAAGTGTTCACAATTAATAATCTCTATTTTGGCTTTCCGCGAGCTCTATACGTTGCATTTTTTATGGCGGCTATAAAAGTTCTAGGAAAGCTTCTCCGAAGGATCTCAAGAAAATAATGAGAAAGCTGATAATTCAGATGCTATGTCTTTTCTCTTTTCTGGTTCCTTTGGAATATATCTTTGTTGTTTTTTTTGGCAATGAAACTCCTTTAAAACCATATAGACTAGTTGCTATTTTAATTACTGTTTCATTGTTGATTTATTTGATGATCAACCGAAAACGACTTTCAGTTGATAGGGTTGATAAATTGTATTTTTTAATATTTGGTTACGGATTTTTTTTGGCTGCCATTAGATATGCTTTCTTCGATCTTGGAATAATTGAATATACCACCAACGACAGTTATTTATTGTTGCTGTGTATTTGTGCATCGCTCGTCATAAAAAATATTAACTTGACTGCATCTGAAATAGACAGAATTTTATTGTTCTTCGTATGCGCAGTGTTACTAAACGTCATATTGATTTTTTGGGAGGTGGCTCAGGGCGGGATAGTCTTTAAACGAGCTACAGGGTTTTTTAAAAATCCAAATCAGGCCGCTCTAGCAATAGTGCTCGGATTCTGGTACCTGTTGATTAAATTTCCAAATAAAATAGGACCTAGAGTACTCTCTTTGTTTGTTTTAATCGCTTTTGTTCTTGCTATTGTTTTTACGGGATCTAGATCTGCTCTACTTGTACTCACCTTATCCTTACTTTGTTGGTATGTGGCAACTACAAATCGATCAATGGGCAAAATTTTTGTAATTGTGGGCATTTTCTTTAGTGTATATCTCGCTGCAGCTATAATATTCTCAACTGTTGAGAACCTTGGGACCATGGAAAAGGCAATGGAAACTCGTTTTGATCCTGATAATGCTTCGCTAGCGAGTGGTTCAGGCAGAACCGATATATGGAAGAGTGGTTTTTTACTTTCGATAGATAATGCTTTCATTGGTGTGGGAGCCTCCCAGTACAAGGCGTACCACCAAGACTATATTGCGAGGGGCGATGCATATAAAACCGTCTTGGAACACAATTTGTCACTTCATAATGATTATATGGTGATGTTTGTAGAATTTGGCCTGGTTAGTTTTTTGATCTACTTGTATATTTTATACTATTTATTCTCAGGTTTATGGTCGAGTACCAGATCAAAGAAATATCGTCAGCTCGCAACTTTCTTCTGCATGGCATTACTCACAATTATTTTGACAGGTGTTTTCCAAGAGCAATTTAAGCTTATGACTTACTGGCTTTTCATTGCTTTGGCCCTCGCTTTTGTGAAATTTATTAGAAAAGAAGAGTCTAATTTTAACAGTTCCTGAAAATCTTTTGCTATTCGTCAGAAAGACAGCAAGTTGTCCATTACGAGGAAGGATTCAATTGTTAGATTCAGGTGTCATATAGACCCTGTAATAATTTCTAATTACGGTTAATGAGTAAACAAATGAGACTGAAAAGGATTTAAAATCAAGAAAAATTTTAGTCAATGCCTTAGAATTATATGCTTAACGAAGTACTAGTAGCTTTAGATTAGGCTTGGATAGGAGTAGTTGAAGAATGATAGCGCACCTTCTGCAGGACTTAGATTTAAATTCAAACATAAAGGCAAAATTTATCCTCCTATATTTTAGATTATGTCAGTTGATTATAGCTTCTAGAGTCGCTATCCTTTTGTTTTTTCCAATTCTATTAGGGTACCGTATTATTATTGAATGGTTCATGGGGGTTGAACTTAATTGGCGGTTACAAATTGGCCCTGTGAGGCTGTTTCATGGTCAGGGTTTAGTTATCAATCCTAAATGTACCTTTGGAAGTGGATGCACACTTCGCTGTAATACAGTTATTGGCGACAAGCTTCAGTCTGATGGAAAAAAGAGTGGCTTTCCTTCCTTAGGAAATAATGTCGACGTAGGAGCTAATAGTTGTATTATCGGCGGTATAACTATTGGTGATGATGTTGTTATCGGTGCTGGAAGCGTTGTTGTTAAGTCCATTGAAAGCGGGTGTACTGTTGCAGGCAATCCTGCAAGAGTATTATTTAAATCTTCAGATAAATGAGTGCGGTACGATATGAAGTCTAGTCAAATAGTTCTCTACGGCCCTCCTATAGGGAAAAATATCAAGAAGGGTTATGGCGGTGGCTCTGGTGGATATACACGAAATATGTCAGCATATCTCAACTTCCAGTTCGATAGCATTTCTCTTTCACCTTTGTTTCACACAGTACGCGGTGAGATTGATTTGGGTATATTCACTTTTTTAATAAGGTCCTTTGTAGATCTTAGGCGTATTATTCAAACTCTAATTTTTAATAGACCTAAGGGGATTCACGTTCTTGCTCAGTATCGGAGGGCGGTTGTGAGAGAATTTGCTCTTTCCGTTTTTGCAAAAATGCTCCGAATACCCTACATTTACGAAATAAAAGCCGGCTCTTTCATTGATTTTTGCGAGAAATCAGGAACACTAAATAGTTTTTATTTGAGATATGTTTTGAATAACGCAAAAGTCGTTTTATGTGAGGGAAAAAAATATATTCCTTATCTGGAAAAAACATTTAGTATCAAAGGGCATTACTTTCCAAATTTCGTATTATCTACTGAGATTCCAGAAAATCCAAATGTCTTGTTCGAAAGTGATATTTTACGGGTTCTATTCGTTGGCTATTGCACGCGAGATAAGGGCGTTTATGAGCTTGTCGAGGGGGCTTCATCTTTTGCAGAAAAAAGAAATGTGAAGGTTGAGCTTACCTTGGTTGGGAGTGAAGATCCCGATTTTTCCAAGTTCATAGAAGAATATCCTATTAGTAATAATCTAAAAGTTACGCGGTCTGGAAGGTTGGCTCACAAAGACGTCTTAGTTCAGATGTCAAAAAATGATATCTATTGTTATCCTACTCGGCACAGAGGTGAAGGGCACAATAATTCCATTAATGAAGCTATGATGTTCGGGTTAGTGGTAATAACAACAAAGGCAGGTTTTTTGCCCGAAGTTTTGGAGAATTCGGCATTCTATATAGACGATGTGGAATCCACGGAAATATACTCTGCTTTGTCGCGAATACAGTTGGATAAAGGCGGTGCGATGGAGAAAGCCCGAAGGGCTCATCATAAGCTATTGTCGTCCTATACGGATAGTGTTGTTTATGAGAGACTAAAACTTCATTATAAACAACTTGTTACCAATTCTAAGGGTTCTTAAAATATCGTTTTTTTTGCATTCTAGGGAGGCTTTGTATTTTGCAGGGTGAGTTAAACGTAACGAGTTGTGTATGAAACGATTATGCAAATATATCCCTGTGAGTGCCTTTTAACCCCCCAATGCTGATTGACTATTTTTTTGGATTACTTAACCTTTATAGACAATTGCCAAAATACAGAAATTCTAACTGAGGATCTTTAATTTGAAACAAATATTACAAAATCTAGCTAACGGAGAAACCCGTTTAGAAGAAGTACCATGTCCTAGGCCTAAAAAAGGACATATCTTAATTGAGACTCGAAAATCTCTCGTATCGATTGGTACTGAGAGAATGTTAGTCGATTTCGGTAAAGCGGGATGGATTAGCAAAGCTAGATCTCAGCCAGATAAAGTCATTGAGGTTTTGAGTAAAGTCAAAACCGATGGCGTTACAGCAACTTACGATGCTGTAAAGTCTAAACTCGATCAACCTCTTCCCTTAGGTTATTGTAATGTGGGTAGAGTTCTTGATGGCAGTGATACAGGAATTACTCCAGGTACACGAATTGTATCAAATGGTAATCATGCGGAAGTAGTGCTGGTGCCAAAAAATCTAGTGTCTATTATTCCGGATAATGTGAGTGACGAAACGGCCGCGTTTACTGTCATAGGCGCTATTGCATTGCAGGGTATTCGCTTAGTCAATCCGAGTATTGGTGAAACCGTCGTAGTAACTGGTCTTGGCTTGATAGGGTTGATGGCGGTGCAAATTCTGAAAGCAAATGGCTGCAGAGTCATTGGTATCGATGTTGACACGGCAAAGTGTGAGCTTGCAAAAGGGTTTGGAGCTGAAGTCGTAGATTTGTCAAAAGGTCAAGATGCATTAGTTATTGCCGATGGATTCACTCGCGGTAGAGGAGTAGACGCCGTTTTGATAACTGCTAGTTCGAAGAGCAATGCTGTTGTCCATCAAGCGGCAACCATGTGTAGAAAAAAGGGAAGGATTGTATTGGTTGGCGTTGTTGGTCTTGAACTTAGCAGAGCCGATTTTTATGAAAAAGAATTATCGTTTCAAGTGTCTTGCTCCTATGGTCCTGGGCGCTATGATGAGGAATATGAAACTAGAGGCAATGATTATCCTTATGGGTTTGTGCGTTGGACTGAGCAGCGAAATTTTGAAGCTATTCTGGAATTAATGAGCGCAGGATCTATAAGCGTGAAGGGGTTAGTTAACCATCGGTTTAATATTGCTGATGCGACAGCGGCATACGAAAGACTGAGTGATAAAGATTCTCTCGGTATTCTTCTGGAGTACTCAGATTCTGATGAAGAAAAGCTCCTCAAGAGCACTGTCAGTATAAATACAGTTAGTACCCAAAAAGGCCAGCTAGGTAACGTTGCCTTTATTGGTGGTGGTAATTACGCATCTCGAGTCTTGATTCCTGCATTTAAAAATGCCGGTGCAAATTTGACTTCTTTGGTAACTAGCGGAGGAATTAGCGCATTACATCACGGTAGAAAAAATAGTTTCAAAGAAGCCTCTACGACTATTGAGGACGCTCTGAATGAAATAACGGATACAGTTGTTATAGCAACTCAGCATAATTTGCATGCAAGTCAAGCTCTGTCAGCGCTAGACAAAGGCAAGCATGTTTTTGTTGAAAAACCACTCGCGCTCACACATGCTGCCATTGACGATATTGAGGCCGCACAAGAGGTCGCAGGTAAAATGGTAATGGTGGGGTACAATCGTCGTTTTTCTCCACATGTGAAGAAAATAAAACAGTTGTTAGATAACAAGCCTATGCCAAAAACCTTTATTATGACTATGAATGCAGGACATATTCCTAAGACGCATTGGTCGCAAGACATTGAACTAGGTGGTGGGCGTATTATAGGTGAAGCTTGTCACTATATTGATTTGATGTGTTACTTGGCAGGCTCAAAAATTAAATCGTTTAGCGCGATTAAAATGGGTGACACTAGTTATGTTGAGTTAACAGAGGACAAGGCGATAATTACCCTTGCCTTTGAAGATGGTTCGGTTGGGTCTATTAATTACTTTGCAAATGGAGGCAAATCTTTCCCTAAAGAGCGTATCGAAGTTTTTTGTGATAATGCAGTCCTTCAGCTTGATAATTTTCGGAAATTAACTGGCTTTGGTTGGCGTGGTTTTTCAAAAATGAATCTGTGGTCACAAGATAAAGGTCAGAATAGTTGCGTAAAGACGTTTATGAATGCCGTTAAGGGTGACGGTCTGTGCCCAATACCTCAAGATGAGATATTTGAAATTGCTAGGGTTACGGTGGATATCGCCGAGATGCTAAGAAAATGAATGAAGCATCAAGATTCTCTCGTTAGTCTTTATTCCACGTGAAAAAATTCTTTCTTTATGTCAATACGATTAAATACTTAAAGTGGCAGCAATTCTACTTTAGACTATTACGTAAATTAGTTAAATCGAAAGTCACTGATACATACAAAGGTAAAAAAGCGCATCCGAATGGAGTATGGGAGCACTCAGCGCTTTATAATCATAAAGTAAGGGATAACCTAGACGCCTGTTTCCTAAATCATTCCAAAAAACTTGATCTACCAGCAGATTGGAATGTTGAATTGCCTAGCAAACTATGGGTCTATAACCTTCACTACTTTGAAGATCTATTGTCAGAAAATGCCTTCGATAGGAAAGTTTTTCTTAATAAGTTTTTAGGTCGCTGGGTAAGTGACAATCCACTCGGTTCTGGATATGGGTGGGAACCGTATCCAAGCTCGCTTAGGATTGCTAATATTCTTAAGGCTTGGCTTGGCGGATTAAAGATTGATGAGGAAGTCTTAAGGAGTACCTTTCTTCAGGCGAGTTATTTGTCGAATAACATCGAAAAGCACTTATTAGGTAATCATTTCTTCGTGAATTTGAAGGCTCTGTTCTTTGCTGGAGTTATATTTGAAAATAACAATTGGCTTGCTACGGCTGAGCGAGGTTTGTTGACCGAGATACCAGAGCAAATTCTTCAAGATGGCGCCAATTTTGAACTAAGCCCAATGTATCACTCGTTAATTTTAGTGGATATGCTAGACATGCTGAATCTAAGCAGGGCCTTTCCTGAATCTGTGTCTAACGAATTAGTTTTTTTATTTGAAAGATATATCCCAGAAATGCTTCGATTTATGGCAGCCATGTCTCACCCTGACGGTGAGGTTTCTTTTTTTAATGACTCATCAAAGGGGGTAGCCCCAGCAAATAAAAAAATCCAAGGTTATGCGAAGCAGTTAGGGTTTCAAAATATTTGTTCTGACATTAATCAATTACAGGTTGTAGATAACCATGCTAGCGGTTATTTCTGCGCAACTGCATATGGGAGTAAATTGATTTTTGATGCGGCAGCCGTAGGTCCAGACTACATTCCTGGGCACGCACATGCAGATACATTATCTTTTGAAATGTCTGTAGGTTGTGAGCGAGTATTTGTAAACACTGGAACATCTGAATATGGATTAACTGAAAATCGCATCAACCAACGCAAGACGAGATCTCATAATACTGTTGAGG
>JAQWSA010000049.1 GCA_029243445.1 Alphaproteobacteria bacterium | reverse complement strand
CTCTGTTTCAAGAAAACGCGCCGCTAAGTGGCGCCGAAATCATGGGAATATTCCTATGTAATTTTTTAGTAAGCGGCATATAAATGTCCGTGTCGTATCGTTGGACGATTGTTGCGTCCGTTAACCAAGGGGAGAAGAAAGTATGTTACGAAAAGCACTTTTAACCGCGTCTCTAGTAGGTATGCTAGCCGCTTCGGGTGTTGCGAATGCTGGTACCAAACTGACGCTAATACAGCCAAATAATGGAACAATGGGCTTCTATGGTTTACATGTAGCTCGTGTACTTGGCTATTATGAGGAAGAAGGAGTTGAACTAAAATTACTTAATGGTGATACTTCTGTTCCTTACGTTGCCTTCTTGACGAATGGTAATGCTGACCTAGCTATGTTGGATGGTCCTCAGACCTTTCAAGCAAAAAATGAAGGTGTAGGAACGAAAACTGTTTATACGGTTATGCTTGGAGCTCCAGAAGGAGTTTTTGTTTCTAAGGATAGCCCAATTCAGTCAGTTACCGAATTAAAAGGTAAGACTGTAGGACTAGCGAGTGATCGTGATGCAGCATCTCTAGCTGTTGCTATGGCTCATGCTGGTTCTGATTCCAAGGGTATTAAAACAGTAATCGTTGGCGACGCCGGTCCTACACTAGCTAACGTATTTTTGAAGGGTACTGCAGCTGCATTCGCAGGCTCTATTAATGATTTAGCAGCTTTAGAGGCACGTGGAATTCCTATACGGGATATCACTCCTAAATCGGCTAAAAATGCACCAGCAAACACTTATTCTATGTTAGCTAAGAGAATGGATGAACTAAAAAAACCACTTTGTGGGTTCTTCCGCGCTTACTCAAAGGCTGTTTACGTTGGTACACAAGACTTAGAGATGGTTGCTTCTATGTCTCGTCATCCAGATGGAGTACCACATGAGTGGGAGAGTGCTTCCTTTGGTTACAAGTATCTAGATGCAGTTGATGATCTTCAGATAAACGCTGATACAGGAAAGTCTGGCAAAATTGGTCATGTTGATGCAGCTGCTTGGAAAGGCGTAATGAAAGACATGCTCATGATCGGAGCAATTGATAAGAAATATGATGTCAATTCATTCATTAGTAATGATTTCATTGGTTGTGCTAATGATTTCGATAAAGCTGAAGTAATGGCAGAAGCATCTGCATGGATGGCTGATCCAAAGAATGCTAAATATACTGATAAGTCCAAATGGGCTAAGTAGTTTTATAGCATTATAAGTTTAAAAGGGCTGTCCTCAGGGCAGCCCTTTTTTTATTCAAATAATTTATATTAATATTAAATATTATTATGTATCACATATATGTTTTTATCTTAACAATTCGGATAGACCGTTAAAAACATCAAGAGAATTAGGGTTAGCAAGTGCTTCTCGGTTATTTATTGGAAGACCATTAACTAGGTTACGAATAGTAATTTCGGCTATCTTACCTGTTCTGGTTTTAGGAATATCGTCTACAGCTATTATCTTACGTGGCACATGCCTAGGTGAGGCACCCTTACGAATAGTTTCCGATATTTTTTCAGATAGTTTACTGGTCAGTGCTAAGTTATTTTTCAATTGTACAAATAGTATTATTCTTATATCTTTTTGCCACTCCTGACCAACTACGACACTTTCTAAAACTTCTTCAACCTTATTAACCTGTCTATATATTTCTGCAGTGCCAATTCTTACACCACCAGGATTTAAAGTTGCATCAGAACGACCATATACTACATAACCGCCACTATTTGAGCGCGATTCCGCAAAATCACCTTGCGTCCACATACCGGGATTTTGGCTGAAATAAGTTTCTTCAAATTTTGATCCATCTTCATCATTTAAAAGACCTAAAGGCATTGATGGGAAGGGAGATTTGCAGATAAGTTCTCCTTTCTCTCCCTCAATAATATTCCCATTTGTATTAATTACTGACATGTCCATGCCCAAAGCTGGTGCTTGTAGTTCACCTCGACGAACAGGTCCCCATGGGTTGCTACCAAGTAGGCACCCCATTATTTCAGTGCCACCAGATGCAGAGCTTAGATGCACATCACTGGATATTTGTTCGTAGATGTAATCAAAACCTTCAGGAGATAAAACTGAACCTCCTGCTAATATGGTTCTTACTTTTTTGAATTTTGATTTATTTTCAATCTTAAATCCATTTTTTTTACATGCTTCAATATAAGAAGAACCGAGTCCAAGGATAGTAACACCTTCTTCAGAGGCAAGATCCCATAATCTATTTGTTTTAGGAAAAAAAGGAGAACCATCATAACAGACAATTTTTGCTCCCGTACCGAGATAATTGACTAAAAAATTCCACATCATCCAACCTAAAGTTGTTGGGAAGAACGCTGTGTCGCTCTGTTTTAGATCAAATAGCATGGAGTGCTCGCCTATACTTTTAAGCATGCTGCCACCAGCGCTATGGATAATACACTTTGGTACTCCTGTTGTACCGGAGGTATAAAGAATGAAAAGGGGATGATCAAAAGGCAGACGTTTATACATTATGGGTTTAGCAGCATAAGGTTCAAGGAACCTGCTCCACGATTCACTTTTGCTAATAAGTTTGTTAATAGGGGTGCCGTTTGTCTCAAGAATAATTATTTTTTTTAATGTAGGAAGTGAATTACAAACTTGGGAAATTTTATCTGAAATATCATAGCGCTTCCCTGCAAATGTATAGCCATCAACTGCAAAAAGAACTTCTGGTTCAGCTTGTAAAAGCCGGTCCAGGATACCTGCTGAACCAAAGTCTGGGGACACAGAAGTCCAAACCCCACCTAGTGAAGCAGTACCTAACATCGCAGCAATTGCTTCTGGTGTATTTAATAAAATAGCAGCAACTCTTGTTCCGGGAATTACTCCGCAGGAAGAAAGAGCTTGCTGTAGTCGTGAAACCTCAGAACGTAGATCACCAAAAGATAGTTCGTGACGTTTACCAGACTCATTTACAGCAGCTATTGCAATTTGACTATCCGGCCACTTAAGAATTGTTTCAGCATAATTAAGTTTTACATTAGGAAACCATTTTGCTTTAAAAAAATCTTTGCTATTTAATAGGGTGGGTTCTAGAGGGCCTTCGGAAATTATTCCAAGAAATTTCCAGCATTCGCTCCAAAATGCGCTTTTGTCGGTAACCGACCATTTCCAAAGGGCTTGATAATCTAGGGCAAAATCTAGACCAAGATTTTTTTTAACTTGTTTAGCAAAGGCCGTAAGATTAGAATTTTCAATCTTTTCCGAACTTGGTTTCCAAAGTATTGGTGCCGGATCGTTCATTTAAAAAGTGATAATAAAAATTTAGTCATTACGCCCAACAATACATACGGCTGCAACATTTTCATGCGGGAAACCACCAAGGTTATGGGTTAAACATATATCAACCTTGTTACGTTGGCGTTCAGCTGCCCGTCCAAGAAGCTGTAAATACATCTCATAGAGCATCCTTATTCCCGAGGCTCCTATTGGATGACCAAAACATTTTAAACCTCCGTCGATTTGACAAGGAATTTTCCCATCTGAGTCATAAAATCCATCCATTATATCATTTGGCGCTTGGCCCTCTGCCGATATATGTAGATCTTCCATGGTTACTAGTTCAGTAACAGAAAAACAGTCATGAACTTCAATTAAACTAAGACTTTCTTTGGGGTTCTTTATACCAGCTTCATCATAAGCACGCTTACTAGCTAATCTTGTTGTTAGAAAATGACTTCCGTCCCAATGATTGTAGGAAGCTTCGGTACCGTTGGATGCTGAAATTTGTAACGCTTTAATGGTTATCACTGGGCCTTTCTTTATAGACTTAGCTATCTCTGGTGTGGTTAGAATTGCACAAGCAGCGCCGTCTGAAACTCCACAGCAATCATAAAGGCCTAAGGGTTCAGCAATAATTGGGGCATTTAACGCGTCTTCTTCAGTTATAGCCCGACGTAGATGTGCTTTTTCATTCAATAGACCGTTTGCATGACTCTTTACTGATACATGCGCCATGGCTTTCTTAAAGTCGTTTTTATCAACTCCGTTCTTAGCTCGATAAGCGCTGGCTAATTGTGCAAATCCTCCAGGAGCCGTAATATTGGCCCACCACTGGCTATTTAGAGGACCAGGATTCATATTTGGTAACCCTCCGAAGCCTGTATCTTTAAGTTTTTCTACTCCTATGGCTAAAGCTATATCGCAGGCCCCTGAGGCGACAGCATAAGCTGCTCCGCGGAATGCCTCGGATCCGCTGGCACAATAGTTTTCTACCCTCGTAACAGGAATATTAGGAAGTCTTAATGCTTGTGAATATGGTATTGCAGATTTTCCAACGCCCATTTCATCAAATGTTGTTGAACCCCAGGCTGCTTGTATTTCTGAAACGTCAATGCCAGAGTCAGCAATGCATTCTTCGAATGCCTCAACCATCAGGTCTTCAGCACCGGCGTCATATCTCTCGCCAAACTTAGCACATCCCATACCTAGAATAGCAACTTTATCTTTGATACCACTAGCCATTAGTCTACTCCGTTAGGTTCTATGATTTATAAAACACATAATAAATTTTATAAACTGTTCATTCTTTTGAAGGTGTCGCTTTCCAAAAATAACGTACAAAACCCCTTTGTTCGTCATGTTCTTTTATTCTAAAAACCATTCTTATTGGCATACTTACTTTTATTTCGGCATGTTCTATATCCGTGAAATCAGTCATTAAGCGTCCTCCACCTTCGAATTGTACCATGCCATAGTGAGCTGGTGGATCTAATGAGTAAGTTAACCGGTCAGATGTCCATGACATTATACTTGCCTTTTTCTCTGAGAAATTCTCATCTACTTGTGAGTCGCGACTACCACAGTTTGGGTTTACGCAAATTTTTGTTTTTGGTATTTGCGCTGTACCGCACTTTGTGCATTTTCCACCTTTAAAGCCTAGTAGAAACTCTCGATTCCTATATAGTGCTGTTAATGCTGTTTGTTTGTCCTGTTCGGCTCGCATGCCGCGTTCCATATCGATTAGGCCATTAAAAGACAAAAATTTAATATAATTAGTTTCTGATCGTCGCCTTATGAGTGTTCCGGTAACGCCGTTTTTCTTTTGGTAATTAGTAATTTGATGAGAAGTTTCCAATAATAATGTATCAACTCCCTGACCAAATCCACAAACCAATATTTTTTCACCAGGCTTAGCTTTTTCAAGTACTGATATAAGCATTATAAGTGAGTGGGCTACGCCGGTATCCCCGCAGTTGGTTTGTAAATTATCAGTTATTGATTCAGGATTAATACCAACGGTTTTGGCAATAACTTGGGGTGTTCCTTTTGATGTAACCGGAATAATAAGATGATCAATTTCTTCAGCTGGAACATTTGTTTTTTCTAGTAAACTATTAATAGCTTTAGATATAAGCTTTGTATGGCCTTCTTGGCGTATCCAGCGCTCTTCCCAGTAATAATCAAATTTACGATTAGCCGATCTATAGTGATCAACAAAATCATCTGTAATGCTATAGAAATCCATTAAATTAGCAATTATTTCACTATTATTACCATTCCCAACTTTTAATGCAGCTGCTCCATCCCCGTATGTTAGTTCTTGTGTACTTCCTGGTTTGGATAGGCGTTTATCAGCCGCAATACATAATTTTTCATTATTAGAATTATTATTAATAGACGTTAAAGCGCTAATTAGTGCTGTTGTACCAGCACGTTGTGATCCTGTTACGTCCATAGCACCAATATCGCTATTCAGACTGAGTGCAGTGGCAACTATCGCTGCATTTTGTCTATCAGCAAATGGGTGAGTTGTGGAGGCAAAGTAAATATTTTCTAGCAAATTGCGTTCATTAATTGATAGACAATCTCTTGCTGCTTCAACTGCTAGTGTTATTGGATCTTCGTCCCAGTTAGACATTGATCTTTCGCCCTTAGCAAACGAAGAGATTCCTGGGTTAAGCCATTTATTAGCTTCAACTATCGATTCTCGTAAAAGTCTAAGTTTGGGGATGTAAGCACCAAATCCAGTGATTCCAACCATCTTATGTTTCTCCGCGAATCTATATTTTATTACCCGCTAATTAAATTTATTTAATTATCTATTACAGAGAATATATAAAATTAATTAATTTCAGTGATTTGGTATATTATCATAAATTTAGTGCATTTAAGAACTTTCTTATATTTATTTTAAATGCTGACTAATAAATTTAGCTCTTATAATGTTCGCTCCCTATAGCGTCTTTTAGTGATGAAAACCCGTCTTTTTCCATAAATTTTATTAGATCATTTATTATTCGAGCGATTAAACTCGGTCCTTCATAAATTAGACCTGTGTACAATTGCACTAGGCTGGCTCCGGCACAAATTTTGGCATAGGCATCGGCACCGTCAGAAATACCTCCCACACCAATCAGCGGTATAGATCCCTCTGTAACCTTGTATACATGACGGAGCATATCTGTTGAACGAGAAAATAAAGGTTTTCCAGAAAGACCGCCAGGGTGGTTGCGATTAGGACTAGTTAAGGTACTCGGTCGTTCAGTAGTTGTATTACAAACCGTTATACCGTCGATACCTGCGGATTTTATTATATCTAATAAGGTATCAAGGTGTTCGTATTGTATATCCGGTGATATTTTAACCAATAGTGCAGGTGGTTTTAACCAGTTTTTAGAGTTGTTTAGGTTGGTAAGCCGATCCAATAATTTTTCTAATGGCCTAGGTGATAAAAACAATAAGCCGTTTTCTGAGTTTGGACATGAAATATCTATAGTTAGAAAATCTGCCAGTGGAGCGAATTTATTTACTAAGATTTCGAAGTCATTCTCTGGATTTGAGCTATTCGAGTTGGCCGCTAAATTTATACCGATTGGTAAATTGTTTTTTCTAGAAGATTTATAATTCGTTATACGTTGACTTACTTGATCGGCTCCTTGGTTGTTAAATCCAAGTCTGTTAATTGCCGCTCTATCCGATTTAAGTCTAAATAACCTTGGTTTTGCATTACCCACCTGGGCTAGAGGGGTCACTCCTCCAACTTCTATAAAACCTGCGCCTAACCTAAGAACTCCATTAATAGCTATAGCATTTTTGTCAAACCCTGCTGATATGGCTACGGGGTTTTTAAATGATTTTCCCCATATATCCTGAACTAGGCAAGGAGGATTAAAGTTATCTGTCTTTGGCCCAAAACCATGCTTAAGTCCCCATAGCGCTGCTGTATGACCTGTTTCTGGAGGCATTAGGTTGAGCAGGCGGGCTCCGATATCGTAGATATTTGGCAAAGCGTATGAAAGCTATCTTAGATTTGTTAACCTGGAAAGCCCAAGTATGTATTTCAACTTAAATATATATAATGGTTTGTCTTAAGGCACTGTATAGCCACCGTCGATCAATAGGTCGCTACCCGTCATAAAGGAAGCATCTTCGCTAGCTAAAAACGCTACCCCTGCAGCTATTTCGTCTGGTTTACCTAGACGATCTAATAACGTATTAGATGTTTTTTGGGCTTCTGATGACGAAGGGAAATTTGATAGATAACGGTTAGTTTCTACTGGTCCTGGGGAAAGACTATTAACGCGAATATTCTGTGCGG
Organism: Alphaproteobacteria bacterium; assembly: GCA_029243445.1. Next base: position 646 of record JAQWSA010000049.1, on the reverse strand, counting down.
CGTGATCCAGCGCCATGGCTTTAGCTAAATTAATTAAGGCTGCTTTTTGTGCACAATACCATGGTCTTCCCGGTCGAGCAGTGCGTCCTAGTTGAGATGCAATATGGATAATACTTCCCCCGCCATATTCATCCATTTTTGGAATACAATGTTTTGACATAAGAAATGCACTATTGAGATTAACATCCATAGTCCGACGCCAATCCTCCAAAGAAATTTCTGTCAAAGGCGCGAGAGGTAGGTCGTAGACAGCGTTATTTACAAGTATATCTAGACCGCCAAGTTTCTCAGTAGCTAATTGGACTGCTATTTCTGCTGTTTGCTCTTCTGATACATCTCTGACCAGAGCAATAGATTTACCATCATTAGAGTTAATACTATGAACTGTTTCATTTAGAGTATTTTCGTTAATATCAACACAAACAATTGATGCGCCCTCGAGCGCTAAACGACGACAGATAGCACTACCTATACCACCACCTGCGCCACTGACTATGGCGACCTTGCTTTCAAGTCTATTCATCGTCTATCTACACAGTTAGATATTAATTTATATTTATTATTACTTAGTATTAAAGCAAAATTATTTAGTAATGTTAGATCATTATTATATAAATTTTAAATTCTTTTATGATTTGTTACAAAT
>JAQWSA010000048.1 GCA_029243445.1 Alphaproteobacteria bacterium | reverse complement strand
TGATTTTTTATTAATTTTATTCATACACATCTCCACAAAATACTTTTATACTATTAGTTTTAGGTTTTTTAAAATTAATAATGTTTTTAGCAGTAATGGTATAATTAATTTATATTTTTATAATTATATTTTATGCCATTGCCTATCCAGGGATAAATAATAAATAGGAGATTAATAATTATGGCAAAGCCACAACTACGAGCCGACCAGGGGTGGATTTTTGATAATTTTCTAATGTTATCAGATAATGAGGATGTTTTGCATCCTGGGATAATGGGCGCTCGTCTAGAGCGTGGTTATAAGATGCAAGATTTAGAAGCAGTTTATAGTAAGGTAACTGGGCGAAGATCTTTTCCTAAGGCTTGGGCAAAACGTGCTGAAGTACTTGAGAAAATGGCTGTATCTGCTGAAAACAATAATCGTGATGTTACAGCAAGACAGCTCTACCATCGGGCTGCTATATGCTATGGCCGAGCCCAACATATGGTGCCTATACATGGCAATGAACAGAAGATTAGATGGTTTGCTGGACTATATAGATGTTTTGATAAGGTTATAGAATTTTCTAGGGGCTCAATGGAGAAGAAATCTTTGGAATTTCTTCCAAACCAGGCCACACATTGTATTTTACATAAAGCACCGGGAGATGGTCCAAAGCCTACAGTACTTTTTTTACCGGGAATGGACCAAGTAAAAGAAGACGTGCCTAATCCATATAATAATGATTATACAGTTAGAGGTATGAATATCTGTTCTATGGATGGTCCGGGTCAGGGAGAGTGCAATGCAAACGGTGTTTGGCAAACAGAAGACAACTATCCTAAGGCAGCATCAGCGGTTCTTGATTGGTTAGTAAGTCAGCCTGAGGTTGATGAGAGTCGGATAGGTTTACTAGGTTTTAGTATGGGTTCAAGATGGGGTGTTCAGGTCGCAGCAAATGATACAAGAATTAAGGCTGTATGCGGTCAAATGGCTAATGTTGGCAGTTTTGAAATGATATTTGAGCATGCTCAACCAAATTTTAAACGTATTTTTATGTATATGGCCGGTTATGAAATTGAAAGTGAATTTGATGATTTTATTAAACGAATGGAATATCTACCAGATGTTGCTAAACGACTGAAAGTCCCTCATTTGCTAGTTGCAGGAGACATGGATGAATTATGTCCGCCAGAAGACATAAAGGTATTTAGAGAAAACTTAGGCGGACCTAGCGAACTTTGGCTCTATGAGGGCGTATTTCATCCTATGGGCGAGGTTTCTGGAGAAATTTATCCTGGTATGGCGGATTGGTTGTATACAAGCCTTATGCAAGGGCGTCCTAATGATTATAATCAATCAGTCTATGTTGAAGGTGGTACGACTATCTCTGATTATCATCATGGATAATAAGAAAAAGATTTAAACAATTAATTTAGGTAAATAGCTTCTCCACTTTCTGCGGATAGATCCGCCGCTATAGTAACTTCCATTACTATCCGAGCTTCTTGAGCCGTTGCTAAGACAGACTTGTCATTGGCTACGGCATCAAGAAAGTGAAGTGTTTCATCTACCATAGCCCCAGCAAATACGTGATCAACTTGTTCGCCAGGCATAGAGGATAAAGGATACCGAATACCATATTTTGTTGTATTTACACTAACTTCGCGATGAGTATCATCGACAGTAAGAGACCCTTCAGTGCCAATCACTTCAATCCAGCTTTGTGAATATTGTGGTTGGCCCAATGGTAAAACCCAACCAGACCCGGCGGTTATTGTAGTTCCATCATCCATTGTAACTATTATCCACTGATGATCAGGGGTTTTGCTAGTTTTATTAAGTAATTTTCCTGCTTGTTGGGAATAAACTTTCACTGGGAGACGCGGTTGTAAACACCAAAGAAGAAAATCAATTGAATGTGTCCCCCCCATAGCAGCAGGCGACATTTTGCTTCGACCTTTAATCTTATTTCCTATCTCACGAGTGATATTACGACTTATAAGACAAGTCACGGGTTGACCTAATCTTCCAGATTTTAAGCTTTTATTTATGAAGGCGTATTTGGGGTCAAACCGCCTTGTGTACCCTATCGTAAATTTAAGGTTATTAACTTCTATAAGTTTTATTGCTTCATCGGCCTCCCTTAATGTTGGAGCTATAGGTTTTTCAATCATTACGTGTTTCTTAGCTTCTAACGCCGCTCGCACTATTGGGAATCGTTCCGATTCCGGAGTTGAGGCTATTATAATTGCATCAACCGATTTATTGTTAATCAAATTTTTCCAGTTAGTAGTTAAACTAGTTGCTTTACTATAATCAGCAATTTTTTGTCCCCTATCTAGGTTTATTTCTGCGATATGCAATTCATTAACCAATGGAGAGCTTGCACAAGCATTTGCACGAATTCCACCAACCCAACCAGCACCAATTACCGCAACGTTAATTTTTTTATACGACACTATAATCTCCACAAAATTAACTGTATTAGCTTAATTGTTTTAAGTCTTCCAAAATCATATCGGCAGCTTTTTCAGCTATCATAATAGTTGGTGCATTAGTGTTTCCAGATACAATAGTTGGCATAATAGAGGCATCGACAACACGCAGGTTTTTAATCCCATTTACACGAAGTCGGCAATCCACAACTGCCTTATTGTCGGTACCCATACGACAAGTTCCTACTGGGTGAAAACTTGTGCCTCCTTTTTGTCGTAAAAACTCTAGAAGGTCTGAATCACTAGCTATTGACTTCCCAGGAGCGTATTCGCTTTGTATAAATTTATTTATTGCTGGTGATTTTAGTACTTCGCGCATGGCTTTAAAACCAGCTACTAAGTTATTCCGATCATTTGTGCTGTGAAGAAAGTTTGGATGTATCGCTGGGGCGTCTAGTGGGTTAGTTCCGTTGAGCGATATATTCCCTCTGCTTTCTGGGCGCAAAAGCCTTACTATTACGGAAAAACCAGAAAATGGATGAAGGCCCTCTCCTACTTTATCGGTACTAAATAAAGCTAAACCGGCTTGAATGTCAGGTGAGGCTAATGCTGGATCTGTACGAAAAAAACCTGCAGCATATGACGCCCCCATAGTTAGGAATCCTTTGCGTTTGAAGATATAACGCGATCCTTCATAAATACTCAGTAATTTACTATTAAGGGTATCATTTAAGGTAATGGGTTGATTGCAACGATACATTAATCTTCCATTATAATGATCCTGTAAATTGAGCCCAACTTCTGGGATATTGGCTATTACTTCTATCCCATGTTTTTTTAGTTCTGAGGCTTCTCCTAAACCAGAGAGCATCATTAATTGTGGTGTATTTATAGCTCCACTCGACAATATCACTTCACGGTTTGCTTTAGAGATGTGTTTTTTTCCATTACGCAGGTATTCTATACCCACTGCTCTAGAGCCATCAAACAAAATGCGGGTTGCATGAGCATTTTTGACTACGGTTAAGTTTTTTCGTTTCTTTGCAACCTTTAAATAACCGGTTGATGTGCTTGATCGACGACCATTGCGAGTGGTTAACTGCAAATATCCAAATCCTTCATGATTTAGTCCATTAAAATCATTAGTACGTCGATATCCTGATTGTTCAGCTGCCTCAATAAATGCTTCACATAAAGGATGAGGATCGCTTGGATCTGAGACTGCTAAAGGCCCCCCAACCCCATGGTATTCATCTGCACCACGTTCCTGATCTTCTGATTTGCGAAAGTAAGGAAGTACATCTTGATAGCTCCAGCCTATATTTCCTAATTGGCACCAATGATCATAATCCTCTCGCTGGCCACGAATATATACTAGGCCATTGATTGAACTAGAACCGCCGATGACTTTTCCACGAGGTTGCGCAATTTTTCTATATGCTGTTTCTGAGTCAGGTTCATTGTTATAAAGCCAATTTACTTTTGGGTTTGTAAAATGCTTTCCATAACCTAGAGGAATATGAATCCAGGGACTATTGTCCTGTCCACCGGCTTCGAGCAGTAATACATGGTTGCGTTCAGAGGCAGTCAAACGATTCGCTAGAACACAACCCGCACTGCCAGCTCCAACAATAATATAATTAAATTGTTTAATTTTCTTTTTCAGTGGAGGTAACTCCTAATAGATATTTTTTTTTTAATTTGTTAGGTGCTTTTCAGGAAAACAGGTTGTCCTGTTTTAGCAGATTCTTCTATAGCTAGCGTAACTTCAAGGGTAAGACGTGCTTCAGTGGGGGTGGCATGAGGGATTTCTTGTCCGGTAATGAGATGGTCAAACCAGGAACGAGATTCATTGGCCAAGGCACCCCAATAATCACCCACAGCAAAATCAGCTGCCGATGTTGTCTGCATGAACATAAGATTGATATTATGATCAGGAACGTAGGTATGTGGTGCTCCGTTGTCAGTATATAATAGGCTGTCTTTGTTATCTGCATCAAGCAGGATTACGCCTTCATCTCCTAAAACTTCAAAGCGTGAACTTTGTCCAACCGACGGGTATTTTGCTGGTAGTGCATAACAAATTCCTAGATTAACAATAGCGCCGTTTTCAAAGGTAATAATTGCCCAAGTAATATCATCAACATCATAGCCCATATTAGAAAATACTTTGCCATGAGAGCGAGCAATAACTTCTACTGGACGGATACCTTCAAGATACCAACAAGCCATGTCAACATAATAGGTTAGCACGTCCAAAACCGGTGTTGCTTTGGGAGACCGCTCGAGTATTTGTAGCATTTGAGCTCTTGAGTTGTAGACCCGAGATTGAATACCTAGTACTTCTCCTAAACGACCTTGCAGAAGTTGTTCTTTAGCTAGCATCCAACGTCTTTCATGGCGACGGGAATACCCAACGCGAAATTCAGTTCCTGTACTTCGAGCTGCTTCAATAATGGCATCAGCGTCTTCTAAAGTAAGGGCTATTGGCTTTTCAATAAGAACGGGTTTTCCAGCTTCGAGCGCTTGGACGATTGCTTCTCTATGGTCATGTTCCGGTGTCGACACAATAACGGTATTAACGTCAGGGTGATTTATCGCCTCAAGGTTATCGTCTGTACTAAGGTTAGCGCCGACACGTTGTGATAATATATCGGCGCGATGTTTGTCTTTGTCAGATACTGCGAGGAAGTTAACTCCTGGATATCGTGAAGCTAGACTTGCTCGTAAAGTACCGATGCGTCCGCAACCTATCACCGCAATTCCTAGATGCTCTCTATGCATTTTTACCTCCTACACTGTATGACGACGATCAATAAAAGACTATCATATCTATAATTATGGATCGCTACTTTAATAATTTAATAATTAAGGTGTTAAATATGACTGAAGTAATACAAATTCGCCTGGGTGGCTATGGGCCTTCAACAACTACGCATAGTCGGGCTCTAAAATTTATCGGTGACAGACTGGAAAAAGAATTTAGCGATCTGGTTGATATAAAATACATATGGAACATTATGGATTTTGGTTATCTATCTAGTGATATAATGTGGCTGACGGAAAGCGGTGTCCTAACAATTTCATATCAATCTACAAGTTATCTAACCAAGAGAGTTCCGGAACTAGGCTTTGTTGATCAACCATTTCTTTTTCCTGATTTAGCTTCCGCTCGTTCTGCATTTGATGGAGAGCTAGGGAAGCATCTTATGAGATGTATAGAGAGTGAATATAACTTTAGGGTACTAGGGTTTTTTGAGAATGGTTTTCGTCATATTTCAAACCGACTACGCCCAGTTAATAAACCCGAAGATTTAGCTGGAATGAAAATTAGAATGTTATCTAGCGATATTCATTCTCGTACATTTGAACTTTTGGGAGCTAATCCAATTCAAATGGATCTAACAGAGGCTATTGCTATGATTAAAGCAGGCACTCTGGATGCTCAAGAAAACCCACTGGCTAATACTGCCACATATAAAGTTCACAAATATCATCGTTTTCATACTCTGAGTAGTCACTTTTATCTTTCGCGAGGGCTATGGGCTCACCGTAATAGTATTGACGAATGGCCCGAGGAATTGCGTTCTCGGTTAGAAGAAATTATTCCGGAATCAATAGAATTTCAACGTGGTTTAGCAGTTGAAGAAGAAGAGGTGGCGCGACGAGAAATTGAAGGTGAAGGCTGTGAGATTATAGAACTTAATACAGAACAAAACGCTCGATTTGTTGATAGCGTGAATCCGCTGAAAAAAGAAGCCCGTGATATTTTTGGAGATAAAATGTTTGAAATGCTTTAAGTGTTTTAACTAAGGAACGAGAAAAGGCTATCTAGGGAGATAAATCATATCAGATTTAATTTTAGACTATCTAGGGGATTATGGATGAATATTTATTTAATTTACCTTACGGTACTAAAATAGAAGTTTTTAAGATGTATCATCTGCAACAATCCAAGTTCCAGTTTCCTGCTTTAATGCACGCCCTAGATTAGGTGGATTAGTAATTATACCCGCCTTTCCGCCGGCATCTATAAATTTTAGTATAGAGTTTATTTTTGGTCCCATATTTCCATCTGGAAACTGACCATTTTTAAGGTGTTCGTGTGCTTCTTTTATTGATATTTTATCAAGCCAAAGTTGATTTTTCTTACCAAAGTTAATAGCTACTTTTTCTACCTCGGTAGTAATAATAAATAAATCAGCAATGAGTTGCTGCGCCAGTAACCCTGATGCGAAGTCCTTATCTATTACTGCTTCTATTCCTTGTATATTGCCTTCAGTATCTTCATAAACCGGAATGCCGCCACCTCCGCAAGCTATAACTATATAATTACTTTCTACTAGTGTTTCGATGGCTTTAATATCTAGTATTGCAATAGGTTTTGGTGAGGCTACTACTCTACGCCAACCGCGATCTCCTTCCTTGCGTACTACCCAGCCATGTTTAGAAGCGTGTTGATGGGCGGTGAGCTCATCCATGAAAGAGCCGATTGGTTTGGCAGGATTTGAAAAGGCCTTATCATTACGATCAACTAGTATTTGAGTAACCACAGCAATTGCATTGCGGTCAATTCCTCGCTTTTTCATTTCGTTACGCATCGCTCTTTGGAACATATAACCTATAGCTCCTTGCGTATCTGCACCAGCATAGTCCAT